>JAOZKO010000278.1 GCA_029935325.1 Bacteroidales bacterium | reverse complement strand
GACGCCAAGACGCAAAGTGTTGATTTTGTGAATATTACACATTATTGCATAAAGCTGTAATCGCATGACTGTGTAGTTTATATAAAACATTAACGGAGTATTATGTTGAGAATGCTATCAAAAACCTATTGACATAAAGTTAATGTTAATTGGTGATGTCGAATCCTAAAGGATTTCACCATAACTAATGCTATGTCTGCGTTGCTTTTTGATGTGCTACATCAATACTAACAGACATTTAGGCTTTTCGTCACGAAACCCCTTACGGATTTAAGGTATTATTTCAATATTTTGAAGTTAAATAGTAATTGAAGACTTATAGTAGTCTATATTTATGAGCTTGGAATAGGAAGGGTATTGCAGGTGTGAGTTATAAAAAAAAATAAGAGTATTTGCACTAATTAAATACTAAAATCAGACGTTAATTTTATCTATTAACCATCAATCTCTTATTTAGAATAGACCTAAATTAGAATACGTAATTTATTTGAATAATACATGAATTTAGCACTTAAATATGAATCTATAATTTAATTTAAAATAATATTAAAAATTTCAACCAAACGCACCTATATTCCTGTATATAATCCTATTACGCAATACAGCACCGTTCCTAAATCAATGGTTTTATAAATCAAAATGATCTTCTATTATTCAATATATTACTCGTGATAAAAACTTACTCTATACAATTAAAATAAGCTATTCTTAATAAAGGCTCACACTAAACATGATAAATATTATATTTAAAAATGAATAGAAATATAATAAAAACAAAAGTAATATCATGCTAATTCTAAAACTAAGTGCAACTTAGCTATTATATTTGCCCTCATATTATTTCAAGAGTTAAAATTTGCATTTTGCAACAAAAACTTTTTATCAATGAAAATCAAAAATTTAATAGTATCGTCCTTAGTAATTATGACGGGATGGCTTTTGTTAACTTGGACCTTTGAGCTATACAGCTTATTAATAGGTGCAGGCTTATCAATTCTCCTTGCTTTTCTATTTTGCGGAAAATGCGATTTGTTTAGCGAAATGAAGCTAACGCCTAAAGCCATTATTTACACAGTATTATACCTGATTATTTTCTTGGTGGAGCTAATAAAAGCTAATATTGATGTTACTCGAAGAGTATTGTCACCATCCATGCCAATAAACCCAGGTATAGTAAAAGTAGAAACTCATTTAAAATCAAAAATGGCAAGGCTCATTTTAGCCAACTCCATTACCCTTACACCGGGTACATTTACCATTGAAATAAATGAGGAGACACTTTATGTACATTGGATAGACGTAAAACATGCTGAGGAAGCAAAAGCCACAGAAGATTTAGTAAGAAAATTTGAAAAAATACTGGAGGTAATTTATGAATAGTATTATTATTTATATCGCTTTATCCCTGCTAATGCTAACACTAGTAGCAGGTTTAATAAGGTTCATTAAAGGGCCTTCGATTGTAGATCGAGTTGTGGCATTCGATTCCATGACTGTTACATCGCTAGTTGTTATAGGCGTTATCGCCTTATTGTCTAACCGTGCTATCTATTTTGACGTAGCCGTTGTTTACGGCTTTCTCAGTTTTCTGGGCGTTATTGTAGTTGCCAAATATATTCAGGGGGGACTATAATTATGACTTATATAAAAATTTTAGGTGAAGTATTTCTACTGATGGGTGCATTTAGCTTATTCGTTGCAGCCATAGGTTTACTTCGTATGCCAGACGTATATAATCGCGTTCAAACAGGTACAAAAGCTTCAACTTTAGGAGCTATTATGTCATTTATTGGCATTGGTCTTATGGCGGTTGACCATTGGGATGAAACAAATTGGCTAGGAAGAATCATTGTTTTGATACTTTTTATTATTATCACAAATCCTGTTTCATCACATGTATTAATGAGAGCTGCTTATGTAATGAAAATTCCTTTATCGAAGCTTACCGTAGTGGATAAACTAAAGGAAGATATTGAACAAAAAATATTGGAGGAACCAAAAGATGAATAACGAAACAGTATACGTAGCTATCGCTATCGGAATTGGAGTTTTATCTCTAATCCTTGCATTTATAGCAGTACAGAACGAAAAACTTTCTGTATCAGTAATTGCAGCAGGTGTTGTTAGCCTATTTGCTTCCGTGCTTTTCTTACTAATGGCAGCACCAGATGTGGCCATGACTGAGGCAGCAATTGGAAGTGGACTATCAACTTTAATTTTCTTTTATGTATTAAATAAAATAAAGAGACACAATGCTTAGAAATTTATTAATTGGTTTAGTTTTGGCTGGTTTTGTATTTATTTTTTACAATCTATACACCACTTATGAGCCAAAAACAGAACTCACAGGAATAGCGGCACATTATGCCGAAAATGGAGCCTTAGAAGTAGGTGCTGCCAATTTAGTAACAGCGGTTGTAGTAACGTATCGTGGTTTTGACACACTTGGCGAAATTACCATACTTTTTCTTACAGCATCTATTATTGCATTCTTCCTTAAACTTAACAAAGAGGATGAAGATAAGATAATTATTCATAGAGGTACATCAGAGTTGCTAATAACAGCTTCTCAAATTCTTATCCCTATGATTATGCTCTTTGGAGCTTACGTTTTTATGAACGGACACCTTACTCCTGGAGGAGGATTTCAAGGAGGAGCAATTATTGCCTCTGCAGTTGCTCTTTCTATTATGGCTAATCCAAATCGCCAAATCAATCACAATGTTATTATTTGGGTTGAGAGTATCTCAGGAGTTTCCTTTGTTTTACTTGGTGTGCTAGGCATATTCTTAGCTGGTGGATTTTTAGACAATAAAATTATTGGTCTTGGTGAATTTGGCACTCTGTTTAGTGCTGGTGCAATTCCAATTATATACAGTTTTGTTGGTTTAAAAGTAGGTGCCGAAATATCGAATATCTTAAATAAGTACCAAAAATCTCAAAAAGAATCATAGTTATGGAATATTTTGACTTGGGAAAAATTAGCCTTCTCATCGGTTTTTTACTGATAATTATAGGCTTCTGGGGTGTTCTCTCTCAGAAAAACATTATTAAAATCATTATAGGTTTTGCCATACTGAATACTGGTATCAATATTCTAATGGTAAGCCTTGGCTATATTAAAGGTCGTACAGCACCTATTATAGATAGTGCTGTGCAACAAGCTGAGAACCACAATGTACTCAATTCAGTAGTTGACCCTGTTCCACAGGCACTTGTACTTACTGCAATTGTAATTGGTTTTGGTGTTACGGCACTTCTTTTAGCATATGCTATGAAGCTTTTCAAAGCCAAACGAACTTTAGATATCAACAACTTTAATGATCTAAAATGGTAAATCCTATTTATATTATCGCTGCCGCTCTAGGAGTTGGCTTCGCAATCGGAATTTTAGGCAAACTTGGCAAAAATTTCACAGGAATTCTAGCCCTGCTAACAATTAGCTTTATGACCTTTGTTTCAGGTCAGTGGCTCTATGCTTTTTATGCAAGCGAACAAATTGCAACTTATATCTACACCTCAGGATTCGCACCTCCTTTGTCCATAAACCTATTAATGGGACCCCATGAAGCTTTTCTTACTTTCTTGGTTAACTTTATAGGACTACTTGGCGGAATCTATCTCTTCTATAATTTTGGAAGAAAAGGACGTAATGCCTATGTGGTGTTTCTTGTGCTTCTTATGGGGCTCAATGTAATTATAATGACTAGGGATATGTTTAACCTATTTGTTTTCCTTGAAATAACTTCTATAGCAACAGCTGGTCTGATTCTTATAGAAAGAGGAAATAGAGCTGTAGGTGCTGGCTTCAAGTATATGATAGCAACAAGTCTTATCGCTAGCTTACTATTAATTGGAACTATCTTCGCTTACTTTTATACTGGCTCACTAAATATAGATGACCTTATTGCCTCTGATTTAAAATCTAT
>JAOZKO010000277.1 GCA_029935325.1 Bacteroidales bacterium | reverse complement strand
CAACACTTTGCGCCTTTGCGTCTTTGCGAGAAACAAAAACTCAACGAACTATTGTCAATAAGACTTTGGTTATGTACTAATTGCAGGATTCATGATACTCATCCATACTTCATCAATATTATTCAGTATTGGTTTAAATTATTAATTACATCGTTAAGGTTAAGGTTGATGAATTGAAAATTGAAAATTGAGCATTGAGAATTGAACAAGGAAAGTTTTTAGAGAACCTTGAACACTGAACTTCAAAACCTAAAAACCTGAAATATTGAATATTGAACCTTGAACACTGAAACACCAAATACGGAAAACTAAACATCCACCCAAGAAAAATCATCATACCTCTTAAACCAAGTAATTTGTCGCTTAGCATATCTGCGACTATGGGTTTTAATATCTATAATAGCCTGTTCGCGAGTGATATTGCCATCAAAATACTGAAAGAGTTCCTTATAACCAACAGTATTTAAAGCATTCAATTCCCTAAAAGGAAACAGAGCTCTAGCTTCTGCTTCTAAACCTTGGTCAATCATAATATCTACTCGCTTATTAATTCTATCATTTAAAAGCTCACGAGGCATATTTAATACCAGTTTTTCAATTTCAAAATCCCTTTGTTTAATAGTTCGTTTTCGTTGCGAAGAGTAAGTTTTGCCAGTAGCAATTATAACCTCCAAAGCTCTTTGTAGTCTCTTATGATTGTGAATATCAGCAATGGCATAATATTCAGGATCAAGTCTTTCTACTTCTTTTTGTAAGTATTGGATTCCTTCTTTAGCAAATCTATCCTTTATTGATTGTCGCAGTTTCTCTTCAGCATGGGGCAAATCATCAATTCCATAACATAATGCATCAATATACAAACCCGAACCTCCTACGGCAATAACAATATCATGTGTAATAAATAATTTTTTCAGCAAAGCTAAAGCCTGCTGCTCAAACATGGAAACATTATAATAATCGTGAATAGAAAGATTGCCAATAAAATGATGCGGTGCAGCTGATAATTCCTCAGCAGTAGGAGAGGCAGTGCCAATCTTAAGCTCTCGATAGAACTGCCTGGAGTCAGTAGAAATTATTTCTGTATTATACTTTTGAGCAAGATTAATAGCATAAGAAGTTTTTCCAACAGCAGTAGGGCCAGCAATTAATATGAGTTTCTTATTATTCATTTTCTAAACTTCTATTTGTAAGCCATCAAAGGCAAATTCAACATTAGGTGGTAATTCCTTTTTAACATCCTTCTCCAAGCCCATAAGGTGGCTAATATGAGTTAAGTAAGCTTTCTTTGGTTTCAGTTTTTCAATAATATTTAATGCTTCCTCTAGATTAAAATGCGATATATGCTTTTGCTTTCTAAGAGCATTAATAATAAGAACCTCTGTGCCTTCAATCAGTTTCCACGATTCATCAGAAATAAAATTAGCATCGGTGATATAAGTAAAGTTACCTATTCTAAAACCATGAACAGAAAGGTGCAAATGCATAAGAGGGATTGGGGTTATCTTAGTTTCGCCTATGAAAAAATCATTATTAGAGATTGGTTGTAAGTCAAAATCAGGTACTCCAGGGTATTTGTCATCAGCAAAAGCATATGCAAACTCAGTACGAATGGAAGCTGCTGCAAATTCGCTAGCCCAAATAGGCATAGCTTTTTTCTGTAAAAAGTTAAATGATCGCACAT
Source organism: Bacteroidales bacterium (assembly GCA_029935325.1). Classification (GTDB taxonomy): domain Bacteria; phylum Bacteroidota; class Bacteroidia; order Bacteroidales; family UBA1556; genus UBA6267. The sequence continues at coordinate 2,256 of JAOZKO010000277.1, read as the reverse complement.
CATCCATCCCCCCAACATGATCCTTATGACCATGAGTAATAATAATTGCATCCAGCTTCTGCACGTTTTCCCTTAACATCTGCTGTCGAAAGTCAGGACCAGCATCTATGGTGAATATTTCGTTTTCAGTTTCAATAAGCACCGATGTTCTAAGCCTTTGGTCGTGACTGTCGTTGCTAGAGCAAACACTACAGCCGCAAGCAATTACCGGTACTCCTTGTGAGGTTCCCGTACCTAAAAAAGTGACTTTCATAAATGAAGATTTTGAGTTTACAAAGATAGGGAAATTTGAGAATTATAGTAGTTCATAAGTTATTGTTTTGAATGCGCTAAATATGAATAAATTAGCCGATTATTAACTAAAATCGAAATCAAATGGATGATTATTCAAATGGATTAATGCAAGGTATGGGCTTAACAGGGATGCTAACAATCTCTGCAATTAGTATATTTTACTTAATAGCTCAGTGGAAAATTTATGAAAAGGCAGGTAAGCCAGGTTGGGCTATTCTAATACCTATTTATAGAGCAATAGTGTTTCTTGAAATTATTGGGAAACCTTGGTGGTGGTTGCTGTTATTCCTTATACCAGGTATAAATGTAATTTTTCTTATTTGGTCAGTGAATCTATTATCTGTTAAGTTTGGTAAAGGTGTAGGCTTTACTTTAGGAATAATTTTCCTAGGTTTTATTTTTATCCCAATCCTTGCTTTTGGTGATGCAAAGTATATTGATTTAGAAGCAGCAGAATAATAATCTTTGTTACTCATCAGTATTATATCTTTTATCAAAATAGTGTATTTCATTTCTCATAAAGTGCAGACCCTGAAAGGGTAAAATAATAATTTCCATGGGTGAAACCCCTGGAAATTATAATTAGCATGATGGTTTTGGCGTATATTTTTGTTTTTTCAACAAAAATTATGACAAAACATTAATTGGTAATTTTTAGAACGATTTTATTAGGCAGAATTACAACATATTATAGTCGTCAATCATAACTTTTATCTAACAAACTCATTTAGATAATTGAATCAAAACCTTTTCAACTCCCGAAGTTTCAGGGCAGTAAATCCAAATCTCAACATAACAAAAAATTTATCTAACGAAAATAAGTTAGATTATTGGAGATGTCGCCATAGCGGCTGAGGTACTGATTAGTGACAACTTATTTAATAATCAGTTTCTTAATTATAGTTTCATTATTAACCATATAGCATATAAAGTAAATTCCTTTTTGGTAATCTGATAAATCGTAAGAGTTTACAGAATTTGCACTATTAAAATAGCGGCCAATTTCTTGACCTATTGCAGTATAAATAATAATTTCAATATCTTCAGTGGTTTCAATTCTAATATTGCCATCAGATGGATTTGGGTATGCATTCATTGTCTTTACAAAGCTGGTTCTTACAGCAATAACGTTAGATAGTGTGCTTTGCCCGTCATAATCTACTTGCTTTAATCGGTAATAAACAACTGAATTTATCGAGTTATGATCGAAGCTTCGATAATACATATACTCATTTGAATTTCCAGAACCTTTTACCTTATCAATAGATTGAAAAATTATACAATCATCAGAACGTTGTACTAAGAAATAGTCGTTATTATCCTCAGATGCAGTTATCCAATTAATTTCAGTTTTATCATCTAATCGCTTAGCTTCGAAACTTATTAGTGATACTGGTAAAACAGCATCATATTCTATGTGTAAAGATGGATGAACTTCAGCTACTCTTTTTTCACTGCTACTTCCAGTATTTGCAGTAATAATAATTATAATATTATTATTATTATCTACCCAACCTGCTCTGTCAACGAGTTCTTGAATTATAGTATTTAAACTAGGGGTTCTTTGAGCAGCCCCTTCCTCCCCTATAGTAGTCCATGCTGGTGGATTCCATATTGTAGAAGCTGTAGTTGGTGTTCTAAGGCTTACATTTTCAGGGTCTGCTCTTAAGTTGTTAGCATTGTCGCTGTTATCAGCTTTTATAGTTATTGTCACAGTACCCGAATGGGTTTCGTCAGCTTGAAATTGAATATATGAAGTTGTAATTGTTGCTCCTTGGGGTAAGTTTACTCCGCTAAACTGAATGCCAACCTCTTGCAAATAACCTCCATCATTCTCTTCGTAAGTAAGCTCTATATCTCCAGAGCTCCCATTTACCACACCAGTATTTGTATTTTCTTCTCCACGACGTGTTGCTGTATAATCAACACTTATTGTTGTTGAGTATCCATAACTTACTAATT
>JAOZKO010000276.1 GCA_029935325.1 Bacteroidales bacterium | reverse complement strand
TCAAAAGTAACATCTGTAGGATTATTTGTTGCACTTGTTATAGTTAAAGTATTTATTGAATCAAGACCCGGTATTGAATCCCAAAACATCATTTGCTCCTGATAAACTCCTGGATTAATTTTAATTGTTGTTGGGCCACCTAGTCCGCAATTATTTAGCTGCGACATTAAATCTGCAACAGTAGGGAAATCGGCAGAAGCACCACCAAGGCTATAATTACCACTCATAACACTTGGGCAACCATATACCGACATTTTAATAGTATCATTTATTCCTACCACATCAACACTATCATTTGGTGCTGAAGCCCATACTTTTATATCGTGGGAGCCTGATGTAAACTGATAATTACCAAGTAAAATATCATTTGAAACCATTCCATATTGTAAGTTTCCTGTCCATATGCTTGGCGATTGTAATACATTATCTACTTCCCAATTAATAGTTGCTTTTGATAACAAACTATCACCAGCATTGGCAATACGCACATTAAAAGGAGTTGTTGAAGTTGTTAAAATAATTTGTTGTGGACTAATTATTGTGTCCATTGCCACATCATTACTTATATGATTATGCAAAAGTTCAATTTTCATATTCGGCCGATAACCATGATATGTCAATACTCCAGGACTTTGATTTGTCCCTACAAATGTAACAGCTTTTTTTGTTAAGCTGGAATAATTCCAACGAATATAGCTAGTTGTAAGAGGAGAAGGGCGATCCCACTCCACAAGTACCATTATATTACTAACTCCATCATAAGCGAAAGAATTAGGAATTAATACAGCGTCTAACCACATATTAGTTGCAAGAATACTCTGCGTAGTACTTGAATAAACTAATGTAGCTCCAACAATTTCACTTTGAAATGAACTAGTGGCTGTAGGTACACTATTTGTATCAACACTTTTTAAGTATATTTTTAATGTTGCATTTCCATTTGTATATCCAACATTATTTGCTTTAGAAAATGAAATCTTATCAATATACCCATAATATCCATTCATTTCTGAGGCATCAATTAAGCTAATATGTTCGCTATAATTATATGCACTGGATATTGCACCGTTAAACATAGGAGAATAGTATGTATTAAGTGAAGTGTTTGTACCAATGTTAACTACCATTGGTTGTTCCTTATTTGTAAAGCTAATACACGAAGCGGAGGGGTTTTTTCCTATATTATAATTTGTAGAATTATCTCGAGCTACAATATGATAACAAACAGTTGTATAGTATTGCTGCGAAGGAATAAAGCCAACATATCTATTATTAATCACATTAGTCATTGCAACAGTGTCCGTAATACCATTTATTTCATAAACTACAAATGCGGAATCTATTCCTGAACTATCAATTATATCAGCTGTGATTTCAAAAGGTCCTGCACCGTAGATTGTATCTTGCAATACTGGATATATATATGCAATTGATGGAGGATCCATTTCTGCAGCAGAGCCATATAACTCAATATTATCAAGTAACCAACCATAATTTCCAGCAGAACCAGAATTATTTCCATCTTTCAAAACAAATCTAACTTTGAATTGAGTTATAGAGCCGGCAAAACCATTCAAATTAAATATCTCGTGCTGCCACCATGAATTTGATGGTATAGCATAGTTATTTGCAGGATCCCAAACTATAGGATATGAGCCCGATGAGAATTTATTTCCAAAGGAACCAAATTGCCCTAAACCTTGATAATTAGCTCCATTAAGACGTACCCAATTTACTCCATTATTACTACTAACTTCAATATACGCTTCGTCAAAAAATTCAATTTTACAAATTTGATCAAATTGTAATTGTAAATTACTATAGCCTGTTATATCAATAGCATTTGTGGTTAGCACTGCTGAATCACCAACATTAACAAATACCGCACTATCACTATAATTACCCGATGCATGCAAAACACTGCTGCGTGCCCATGTAGCAGACCCTGTAGGTGTTACCGATAAAGGAAGGCTTTCAAAATCCTCACTAAATTTTAGTGTTTGAGCATTAAGTATCCCACTTAAGAAGATAAAGCTCAATAATATTATTAAATTTTTCATATGCTTAAATAATTTTAGCGGTGATGCGGAGTGCCCTTATTATCAATCGCTTGTGTGTTATAAATTTGTTATGGACTTTTGCTATGTTAAAAATTATTTCTCGAACTAACAGAATTTTATACCAGTCAGTCATATTAAGATTAATAAAACTGTCATATTGCTTTATTATATTAATTTGCAAATATACGATGAAGACAAAGACAAAACAAAAAAGGCTGCTCAACAAAGCTACTATATATATACAGCAAAGCTACTACATATATGAGTTAATGATTCTATAAAAAACGTTAAACTGATTGTATATAGCTTATTAGATTGAGTTGGGTATCCAGCCCGAGCTTTTTCTTAAGTCTATATCTATTGGTTTGAATAGATCTATCGCTAATGTTTAAAAGGTTTGCTATTTCCTTTGTGGTTAGATTCATTTTAATATATGCACACAATCTCATTTCACCTTGAGTAAGATTTGGTTGTATTTTTATTAATTCAATAAAGAAAGTAGGGTGTACCTTTTCGAAATGTACTTTAAATACACCCCAATTGTTATTGACGTGTTCTTTACTCGAGATATTTCGTAGTGCATCTGTTAAATATCTTTTGATTTTTGCGACATCTTTTTCTTTCGAAAGATACTCTAAAGTTTCACTTAATTCTTCTAGTGTTGATTCTCTTTGATTTTCTGTCATAATGCGAGTCACTAGCTCACGGTTATTTTCATCAATGGTTTGATTAAGATTTCTGGTTTCCTCTTGATGAATTCGTTTATTTGCTTTATACCGTTTTGATAACATAAATAATAATACAATTATTAATAAACTTACAGCAACGGAAAGAGCCAATATAAGATTCCTATTATTATACTTTTCTTGCCAATATAATGCTTTGGCGGCTTTTTCCTCCAATAAAAATTGAGCTTGCAAACCTTCGCTTTTCTTTAAATCATTAATTCTAAAAATAGAATCTTTATAATGATCTAGTTCTTCATATAATGATAAAGCCCTATTAGAGTCGTGCAAAGCTTGGTAGTTATCAATAAGAACATAGTAATTCTCGATAATAAATTCTGAGAATTTATTATCGAAACTCACTTTGATACTCTTGTTTATATACTCTATAGATTTCTCGTATTCACCAGAATTATACATTAACCTCCCATAAATTCCAAAAATGGCTGCTCTAGCTTGTGCATTATTAACTTTAGTATTTAACACCTCCGCCGCATCGATATAAAACAATACTGAGTCTGTATTCTCGAGTTGTAAAAAAATTTCACTAGTATTTACTTTTGCATATATTACTGATAATGTATCGTTCAGGTATTTACTTATCTTTTCAAACTTTTTGAAATGCAGCAATGCTGCACTTAAGCTACCTCTATCTTGCTCCAGGATACCTAAAGCATTATTCAATATTGCTTCGGGTCTTTCTGCTTCTGCAGTTTCCGCCAAACGCAAACCTTCAATCAAATAATCGTAGGCTTTGTCAATCTCTCCTAGCGAAATATATACTCTACCCAAACCATGATATCCACCGATTTGCACATCTATATTTCCAAGTTTAAGACCTATGTTTTTTGATTTTCCAAAGGCTTCAATAGCTTTTACAGTAGCTCCTCTATTTAGGTAAATATAACCAGCTAAACCATAAAGCCGGCCTATGATAGCCAAATCCTTGGTTGAATCGGCAATCAATAAAGACTTATTAATAGACTTGAAGGCTAAATTGAAAGAATCTTGGCTATAATAAATAAATGATTGACTAGAGTAAAACTTTAAACTATCCCCTCCTTCATCATCCTCTTGTGCAAAAATTTGAAATGAACCAAGAAAACTTATTATAAGCAAAGCCAATCTCCAAACAATTTTTGAATCAATTTTCATTATCTAAATATTTGAATTGCAAAGTTATGATT
>JAOZKO010000056.1 GCA_029935325.1 Bacteroidales bacterium | reverse complement strand
AAAACTCCTGATCTTTTATCTTAAAAACAAAGGGATTAACTCGTTTAAAGTCAAATCCTGATAGCTTATTTAGAAAAAACATTAATCTATAATCCTTTAGAGCACTGGATATTCCAATGATTGAATAGTTTATTTCCTCCTCAAAATCAAGTAATAGTTTTTTGGCCATTTTATTAATATTTGCCAGTTAAAAACATGCAATTTATAAAAATCAAAATTAGTTCTTTTTTTGTTAATTTTGCTTTGTATTTAAAACTTAAAATATGTTGAACTCAGTTTTATTAATTGCATTGGGCCCAACCGAGATAATTATTATCTTGGTAATTGTATTACTTCTCTTCGGTGGGCGTAAAATTCCTGAATTAATGAAGGGAATAGGTAAAGGTGTTACCGAATTTAAAAAAGGAGTAAAAGACGATGATAACGACAAAGAAGAAGAAAAGAAATAATATTTAAGGTACTGCTGCTACTTTAATGCGCAGCTTAGATCTTTTCTTTAATAATAATTTGTGTTTATCTGTTTAATCGTTTATATGTTTATAATAAACACTGTCGTATAAATTGCAGTTAATAAACAAATAAACAGCTTCAACACTTAAACAATTTGACTATTTAATATGTTTTTAATAAAGCCATTTTTTCTTTTTATTCTCCTATTTACTTTTGTTGAAGCAATAGCCGATGGTAACGATAAGCCTATTGCAACAAATGATATGAAAGTAGATTCTGCACAAACCTTTGTGTCGGATTATACTTATCTAAAAAATTGCGATAGTCTTTATTCTAGCTGTTTTATTCCTGAAGAAGAAATTCACCCTTGGGCTTATAATTTTCATAAGGATTCCGTGCCAAGTTATTTGGATACGATTTACCACAACAGATTGCAGCAGATGGATGTTAAAAGTCCATTTAGCTTTCAGTATAATGAGTCCGTTAGGTCAATGATAGTATTCTATACCACTAGACGCACTAGGCATATCGCTAGAGCCTTACAGACCAAAGAATTGTATTTCCCATTATTTGAAGAGATGCTAGACAAATACCAAGTTCCCATGGAGCTAAAATATTTGGCAATTGTAGAATCTGCATTAAATCCGAAGGCAAAATCTAGAGCTGGTGCTGTAGGTCTTTGGCAATTTATGCCAGGTACAGGTAGGCTTTATGGCCTTCATGCAAATTCGGTAATTGATGATAGAATGAATATTTATAAATCTACAGAAGCGGCTTGCCAACATTTTGTAGATTTATACGCTAGATACCACGATTGGAATTTGGTATTAGCAGCATATAATGCTGGTCCAGGAAATGTAAATAAAGCGATTCGAAAAGCTAAAACATCAACAGATTATTGGGTAATTAGACAGTACTTGCCTCGCGAAACTCAAAGCTATGTGCCAGCTTTTATAGCTGTAAATTATGTAATGCAATTTTATGATGCTCATAATATCCAACAAAGTGATCAGCAAGCCTTAAGCTACTTCTCTTTAGATACAGTATATGTAAATGAAAGAATTAGCCTAAAGCAAATTGCAGATTGGCTTGAGATGGATGAACAATTGGTTAAAAAGCTTAACCCACAATATAAAAGGTACTATATACCAGCAAGCACTAATAAGCAATATGTATTAACTCTTCCGAAAAATAAAATTGGTGAGTTTATACTAAATAAAGAACTAATTATTTCAGGAATTAGCCGAAAAGAATACGAAAGTCAGGCTAGTGAATAGAGGTAATCCAATATTATAATGCCCTTAAAACAAATACGAAAGACTCTTAAATTCAAAATTATGTGTATCAATTTTTTCAAATCTAAAGTAAAAGCCATAGCTGTATTTTTGTTTTTTACATTTTTTGTTTTTACAAATGTAAATGCACAAACAATTAGGGTATTATTTATTGGCAATAGCTTAACCTTTGCCAATGATATGCCACTAATGTTTAAGCAATTAGCGCAAAGCGCAGGCAAGCAAATCTATACTGAAGATGCAACATCCGGAGGAGCGACTCTGCAAAATCACCTTAATAGCACTAATACTATTTCAAAAATTCAACAGGGGAATTGGGATTATGTGGTACTTCAGGAGCAAAGTCAATTACCTTCTTGGGAGAATGATAGGGATAGCATGTTCTATCCTTATGCCAAAAGCTTGGATAGTATTATAAAAGCTTATAACCCCTGTGGGAAAACTGTATTTTTCATGACTTACGCTCATAGAAATGGGGATTTAGAAATTCTACAAAATGGGGGAACTGATACATATTGGGCAATGCAACAGCGCACAAGAGATGGTTATATGGAGATTGCAGATTCATTAAATGCAATGGTTTGCCCAGTCGGTTGGGCATTTCGACAAAGTAGAATCTTATATCCTAATCTTGAGTTATATCAGCCTGACCATAACCACCCTACTGATACTGGGACATATATAGGTGCTTGTGCTTTTTACTCAACTATTTTTCAAGATAGCTCAATAGGAATTCCATTTAGTGCAAATATAGGTAGTACTACCGCAGCACTACTTCAGCAATTAAGCTCCGAAATAGTGATGGATAGTTTAAGTCTATGGAATATTAGTCAAATTACTTTAAGCCCAACTGCTGATTTTGCATATTCTGATACTAACCTAACTGTTAACTTTCATGACTCATCCAGCAATGCAATAAACTATTTTTGGAATTTTGGTGATGGAGTCACATCAACCAATACAAACCCCGTACATACTTACACTGCAGCTGGAAATTATAATGTATTTCTAAAAGTTGATAATGCCTGTGGCACTGATACTATAACCAAGAAAATAGTTTTAGTAGCAGCAGCACAATACCCTATTGCTGATTTCTCGTTTAGCTATTTGCCAAATGCTTATACAGTAAGCTTTTCTGATTCATCACAATTTGCTAGTACTTATTATTGGGATTTTGGCGATGGAGATACTTCAGCACAAAAAGATATAATTCATACGTTTCCGTATGATTCTACTTATAATGTATTATTGATAGTTAATAATTCGTGGGGAGTGGATAGCATCAGTAAGCAGGTAACTATAAATTACAGTGCTTTGAAGGATGTAAAGCAGGAATTTAACCTTAGTGTATATCCAAATCCAGCAAAACAATATCTAAATATTATAACTGATCTAACGGTTTTTTCTTTAGAAATAAGAAGTATAGACAATCGTATTATTATGCTGAATGAAAGTGTTGGAAATACGAAAGTTGATGTTTCGGAATTACCACAAGGGATTTATTTTATTGTTCTAACATCAGATAAAGGAAGTAGAATTGTGAAGTTTATTAAGGAATAATACTTTATTTCTTCTTGGACTTTTTCTTAGTTTTCTTCTTCTGAACAGAAAAACCAAATCTACCAATATGCTTTCCTAATTCGTAATAATGCCCATGAGAATATGCAATTAAGCCTGCTTTTTGCATATCAAATGCACCAGTTTCTTCATCTAGAAATTCTTCATTAGCGTGTACATTTACCACCTCAGCAATAAACATATCGTGGCTCCCTAGTGGGATTATCTGTTTTACTTTGCACTCAATATTTATTGGCGATTCTTTTATCATTGGACAATTAACAATGCTTGCCTGAATAGGTGTAAGTTTCATTTCTTTAAACTTATCAAAATCTTTACCCGATTTTACACCGCACCAATCCGTAGCAAAAGCCATTTCTTTGGTAGTGAGATTAAGAACAAATTCTCCAGAATCTTTAATAATTTTATAGGAATGTCGTTCGGGACGAACTGATATATAAAGCATTGGTGGATTGGTATTTATAGTGCCAGTCCATGAGATAGTAATTAAGTTCCAATTTTCAGGTGAATTGCCGCAGCTAATAATAACTGCTGGTACAGGATATACCATTGTGCCTGGTTTCCATTGGACTTTTTTCAATTTAACTAGCTTGTAGAATCACACTAATTAAATAAGCCAAATAACTAGCAAGGAAAACTACTCCTACAAAGCGATTTACTCGCCATTTGGTAATAAGGAAAATAATAAACATACCTATTACCGAAGCAAGCAGCACTGTAATATGGGAAGTAATATTACTTGCACTAACATTGATGCCTGCTTGACTACCTATAATAAGTACCATCCAAGGAATACCTAATCCGATAAGTATATCGAATATATTAGAGCCCAGAGCATTGCTTATTGCCATACCTCCTCTGCCTTGTTTGGCAACAATAATTGAGGAAATCATATCTGGTACAGAGGTGCCAAAAGCTAATACAGTAAGTGCTATTATATATTTAGGGATGCCGATAGTTTCGCTTATAACAACTGCACTCTCTACTAATACCCAGCTTAAAAGTGCAATAAGAACAACGCTAAGAATAAAATTTAATACGTAACGATCTTCAGATCTAAACACTTTGTCCAACAGAAAATCAAGGGGCCTCATATACTTTTTCCATGATGGATCATCCTCATCTTCTTCCTCTTCCTGCACAATGCGCTCATAAGGGAATATTCTTTTCCAATTTAGCACTGCAACTATATAAAGTAAATATACAACTACAAATGCAAACACATGCCACATTGATATATGTCCGGCTTGAAATGCCCAATAAAGCATGCCAATAGAAATGGAATAGAAAAGCATATCACGGAGCATGGGTTGCCATGCTACTCTTGATGTTCTTACAAAAGCAATTGCACCAATAATTACCAATAGGTTGAAAAGGGCAGAACCAACAATAGTACCTACTCCAATTTCGAAATTATCGCCACCATACATTAGTGCAATAATTGAAATAAATAGTTCTGGGGCACTAGATCCTGCTGCCATAAGAGTTGCTCCAGCGGCATCGTCTGACATTTTTAATCTATGACCAATATTGTCAAGCGAAGGCACAAAAAAGCGCTCAGTTACTTCGTTAAGTAAATAAAATGAAATAAGTAAAGCAACAATAGCTACTGTTATAAGTAGGACCATCAATTAATAATTATTTATGATTAAAAATTTTACGGGTAATTAACCCCTTTAAAAAAATGTCAATATTTATATAACCTTATCTAAGAACATAAAATATATTTACGTAATTACAATCAGTAAAATTAGAAAAAAAACATTAACCAACTACGATTGTTTAATATTTTTTATTGTAGAAATAATACCATTTGTATCATAGCCACAAATTGCATATAATTCGGCAGGTTTTCCGTGCTCAATAAACTTATCGGGAATCCCTAGCATACTTATGCTACTACTATAATTATGCATGTTTTTAAACTCTGTAAGAAGACTTCCAAGACCTCCAACGATTGTTCCATCCTCCACGCTAATAATATGCTTATAATTCGAAAAAACTTGATGCAACATCTCTGCATCATATGGTTTAAGGAAGCGCATATCATAAACACCAACGCTCATTTCATCTTGCAATTGATTAGCAGCATCAATGGCAAAGTTACTAATATGACCTATGCTCACAATTGCAATGTCTTTTCCTTTTCGAAGTTCTTTGGCTTTGCCAATTTCTATTTCTTCAAACTTATTTCTCCAATCTGTATTAACACCTCTACCTCTAGGATAGCGAATTGCTGCTGCTCCCACGTCTTTTAGCTGACAAGTGTACATCATATTTCGCAAATCCATTTCGCTCATAGGAGCCATAATAGTTAAATTAGGAATCAGGCGTAAATATGCTAAATCAAAACTACCATGATGGGTAGGGCCATCTTCACCCACTAGTCCACCCCTATCAATACATAATGTAACATTTAACTTTTGCAATGCCACATCGTGAATTATTTGATCGTAGGCTCGTTGTAAAAATGTACTGTATATATTGCAAAATGGTTTTAACCCTTGAGTTGCCAAACCTGCACTAAAAGTAACAGCATGCTGCTCTGCTATTCCCACATCAAAAACTCGTTTTGGCATTACATCCTGCATAATATTAAGGGAACTACCGCTTAGCATCGCAGGTGTTATACCAATAATTTTATCATTGTTTTTCGCTAATTCTAAAATGGTCTCTCCAAATACATCCTGGTATTTTGGTGGTAGATGAGATGTTTCTTCCTTTTGAATTATCCCTGTGGATTTATCAAATTTACCTGGCGCATGAAACCTAGTTTGATCTATTTCAGCCTGCTGAAAACCTTTGCCTTTCTTAGTAACTACATGCAGTAGTTTAGGACCAGGAATATTCTTTAAAAGTTTCAGTACTTTGGTTAACCTTTCCACATCATGCCCGTCAATAGGCCCAAAATATCGCATATTTAATGACTCCATTAAATCCGAACGCTTTAGAAAAGTGTTCTTTACAGCCTGACCTATTTTTTGTAATATTCTTCGTGGAGTAGGACCCTTTGTTCCTAGTACTCCAAGCGCATTCCATGTTTTATCCTTAAAGCTGTTATATACCTTGGAGGTTGTTACATCCAAAAGAAATTCTTTTAATGTACCCACACCTTTATCAATGGAAATTCCGTTATCATTAAGTATAACTAATAGATTAGATTTAGCAACACCAGCATTATTCAAGCCTTCAAAAGCTAATCCACCAGTTAGTGCACCATCACCAATAATTGCTATATGTTGTCGGTCTTTTTCTCCTTTTAATTCTGATGCTACCGCCATTCCTAATGCTGCAGATATGGATGTGGAAGCATGCCCAACACCAAAAGCATCAAATTCACTTTCAGTAATTTTTGGGAATCCACTTACTCCATTTAATTTTCTATTGGTATGGAAATTTGACTTTCTCCCAGTTAGGATTTTGTGTCCATAGGCTTGATGCCCAACATCCCATACAATTTTATCATAGGGTGTATTAAAAACATAATGTAGAGCGACACTAAGGTCAACAACTCCAAGGCTTGCACCAAAATGACCAGGATTACTAGCTAAACAATCGATAAGGAAATGTCTAATATCGTCACAAACAAGAGGAAGCTCACTTTCTTTAAGCTTCTTCAAGTCGTTAGGACTATCAATTTTATCCAATAACTTATATTCTATCGTTTGCTCGGTATCCATCAGTATTTTCTAATTCAATATATGTTTCCAGAAATCATTACCGATAACAAAGACCATTAATGCCAGCAGTATAACCATTCCAACCATTTGTGCTTTTTCCATAATTTTATCGGGAATAGGACGGCGAGTAATTACTTCGAAAATAAGAAATACCACATGACCACCATCCAAAGCAGGGATAGGAAGTAGATTCATAAATGCTAGTATAAGAGATATCATAGCTGTTAGAAACCAGAATCGATGCCAATGCCATTCACCACCAAAGATAGTAGCAATTCCAATGGGCCCTTGAAGTGATTCTGTAGCTTTTTCTTTTCCGCTAAATATCTTACCAAAGCCTTTCATATTAGCTTTTAGGATCGATACTCCATCGCTTAAACCATACTTAAGACCATCTGAAACAGTATATGATTTATACTCATAGGGAGGTAGGTTTGTAAATACTCCCACTACACCAGTGCTGTCAATATCAACTGATAAATTTAAAGTATCCATTTGTCGTAGCACCACAAAATTAACAGTTTCGCCTTTGCTTTTGGCAATATTATTTCTGAAATCTCCAAAGCTAGTTATTTCAATATTATTAATATTGATAACGTTGTCACCTGCTATTAAACCAGCCTTATGAGCTGGACTTCCATCTTTTACACTATCTATTGAAAAATTGAAATTATCGGCTTTTATAAATAATGGTTTTGCCTTTTTAGTATAATTTTTATAGAAATCATCAGGAATTGTAATCGTAATTTCTTTACCATCACGAAGCACAGTAACTGTTGCTCCCATCAAATTACTTTGAGTAAGAATATCATTGAAGCGATCAATTTTTTCACCATTTACTGCTACTATCTGGTCGCCAGTTTCAAATCCAACTTTTTGTGCTAAATCATAGGCGTAAATTCCATTATCGATAGAATCAACAGGAAGATATTGCTGTTCGTAATGCACTGTAACAAAAGCTAGTAGTATTATACCAAGAATAAAATTCATTATTACTCCACCCAACATTACGATTAATCTTTGCCATGCTGGCTTTGATCTAAACTCATAATCTTTAGGAGGTAATTTCATTGCTTCTTTGTCCATTGACTCATCAATCATTCCTGATATTTTCACGTAACCACCAAGAGGTAGCCAGCCAATGCCATACTCTGTATCTCCTTTTTTAAACTTAAAAAGCTTCACTCCCCAAGCATCAAAAAATAGATAAAACTTCTCTACTTTAATACCAAAAGCTCTTGCTGCTATAAAGTGCCCAAATTCGTGAAGGCTTACTATAATTGAGAGGGCCAAAATTAATTGCCCTGCCATAACTAATCCATCCATATATAATATTATATTAAATCAAACTCTTAAAATAATTACGTGTTTCAATATCACTTTGTAATAATTCATCAAAATTAGGATGATTTATTTGTGGCAAATGAAACATACAACGCTCAATAAGCTCAGAAATTTTAAGGAAACCTATTTTTTCCTTTAAAAAAGCATCCACCGCTACTTCGTTAGCAGCATTAAGAATGCAAGGCATATTACCACCTTTCTCAAGGGCCTCGTAAGCGAGTGCAAGATTACGAAAATTTTGAACATCAGCTTGCTCAAATGTTAGGCTAGGATATTTCGAGAAATCTAAACGTGGAAATGAATTTTCAAGCCTATTAGGATATGCTAATGCATACTGTATAGGTAGCTTCATATCAGGTAATCCCATTTGTGCCTTTATGCTACCATCGGTAAATTGTACCATGGAGTGAACAATGGATTGAGGGTGTACCAAAACTTCTATTTGCTTAGCATCAAGACCAAATAACCAGTGTGCTTCAATCACTTCCAAACCTTTATTCATCATGCTAGCAGAATCGATAGTGATTTTTGCTCCCATTTCCCAATTGGGATGTTTTAATGCATCCTTAGGTGTTACTTTGCTGAGGAAATCCTTAGTTTTTCCTCTAAAGGGTCCGCCAGAAGCTGTAAGAATAATCTTTTCAATGGGATTGTGAAATTCACCAACTAAACACTGAAAGATAGCTGAATGCTCGGAATCTATGGGATAAAGATTTACACCCATTTCCCGAGCTTTTTTTGTTACGAGCTCGCCTGCTACAACAAAGGTTTCTTTGTTGGCAATAGCAATTTGCTTGCCTGATTCTATAGCTCTCAATGTGGGGCTTAATGCTGCAAAACCAACAATTGCTACCAATACCATATCAATACTCCCCATTTCCGCAATCTGATTTATGGCTTCCTTGCCAGCATATATTTGGATGTCTAAATTCCCTAGCGCATCTTGCAATGTGCTATAGTGGTCTTCATTTTCAATAACAACCACATTAGGCTTAAAAATTTTAGCCTGTTGAATTAATAGCTGAACATTATTACCTGCTGTAAGCACTTCAACAGCAAACTTATCAGAATGCTCCTGTATAACTTCCAAAGCCTGTGTTCCGATGGAACCTGTGGACCCTAATATTGCTATACGTTTTGGAGTTGGCTTACTATTGGAAGTATCTTGCATAAAATCTTTTTCTTAATCAAAATTGATAAAATCGGCGGGATTTACCGGATTACGATGGTACCATAATTCAAAATGCAAGTGAGGACCTGTTGACTGTTCACCAGTATTGCCAATAATTGCAATAGGCTCACCTGCCTTTACTCGCTCACCTTGTGATTTTAATAAGGTAGAATTATGTTTGTAAGCACTTATTATATCATCATCATGCTGAATAACTATCACATATCCTCCTTCAAAAGTCCAAGTGGAGAGAAGCACAATTCCATCTAAAGTAGCCTTAATAGGAGAGTCTTTCTTGCTCAGGATATCTACACCATAATGCTTATTCTTGCTATCAAAACCATTGATAACAGAACCATGTACTGGCGTGAAAAATACAAAGCGGCTAATTCCACTATAATTTTTCTCCGAAGGATAATATATTAAATCGTAATTTTCTTTTTCTTCCCACTCATTTCGTAGCATTGAATCTTGCTCTGATTTTGTATCAGGAATATTCTTATAATCAACACCTTCTTTTATTTGAGCTTTCACAGTATCAGGTCCTCCTAAATCTTCACCACGCAATATCCTTCTCTTAAAATTCTCGAGATAGAGGTCTCTTTGTCGGATTTCTATTTTTAGAGAGTCAATTTTAAACTCATTAATATAAACCTGTTTTACTTTTTCAACACTTGCATAGCCAGGGATATACTCCTTTATTGGAGTAATCCATATAAAAAATATAGTAAATACAATAGAAATAATAGTTACCAATACATAAACAATAAGCACATTCATTCGCGACAAACGAAATGACATTGTTTCTTCAAATGTCAACTCATTCATTACTACTAGTTTGTATTTATAGTGGAGATTTCTAAAAATCCGCTTTACTAAACTATCCTTGGGTTTCTCTTTTGCCATTAATATTTAAAATTTGCGCAAAGATAAGAAAATGGATTCCTTATTATTGGAAAATTAACTATTTTTATAGACATTGTTTTTCAAACTAGAAAAAACTATCTAAAGGAGGTGCCATTCCGATAATTTGTTTGTAGTTTTGCAAATTATTATTCATTTAATATTATTTATGCTTTTCTCATATATGCCAACAAAATTGTGGTGGTTCAAAAAAACTTTTGGACGCAAAGACATTAAGTTACTTGATGTTGGTAGTGGCAATCACTCTCCATCACAATTTAAAAAGTATTTTCCCTCTTCTGTTTATCATGGTATCGATTTCGATTTGAACTATAATAATACCACTGATGACATTGCTAATATGGATAAGTTTTTTAATCTCGACTTATCTAAATTGGAATTTGAAGAGATTCCTGAGCAATATTATGATGGAATAATAATGGCACATATAATTGAGCACCTTGAGAATGGAGATCAAGTTATTGAGAAACTTTCTTCCAAACTAAAGAGTGGTGGTTTTATTTATATTGAATACCCTTCGTCAAGTAGTGTTGATTTTCCTAGTAAAAAGGGAACATTAAATTTTCATGATGACCCAACACATATTCGGATGTATCAGCTGAATGAACTAGCTAAGCAAATGGAAAGTATGGGCTTTGAGATTAAATCAAAAGGTATTCGGAGAAATTATTTTAATATTATGATTATGCCTCTTAAATTTGTACATAATATTATTAAGTATAAATATATAATGGGTAGCGTTTATTGGGATTTATATGGATTTGCTGAATACGTTTGGGCAAAAAAGAAATAATTATTCACACGATATTACAATTGTTAACGTTAAAAACCCAATGCAATTAATTATTTTTGCATTTTTTTAGAAGACATCAATGATAAGAATCGGAACTAGTTTTATCACTTTATTGGTTTTGCTATGGTTAGCTAATACAGCTTCTGGACAGCGAATACAGGGTGCTATTGCCTTTGGTGGTAATCTTACTCAGGTGGATGGTGATGAGGTTTATGGTTTCAAAAAAATTGGTTTCAATGCTGCAGCTGTAGCAATTATCCCTATTAAAGAAAAATGGTCCGTAAGTTTAGAAGCTTCCTTTAGTCAAAAGGGTGCATATCAAAAATACCCTGCACAACAAAACCCTAATAAAGAATTACCATATTATAATTTGCGACTGAATTATGCTGAAGTACCAGTAATGGTGCACTTTACGGATAAAGAATTTCTTACAATTGGTTTAGGGATGAGTTGGGGAAGACTTGTTGGAGTAAAAGAAATAGAGTGGGGAATACAAACAGATGTAACTCCATATAGTGGTGATTTTTCAAGAAGTGATATAAATGGGATGGTGGACATAAGATTTCCTATTTATAAAAAGCTAAACTTTAATTTTAGATATGCGTATTCTTTTGCTAAAATCAGAACACGTACTTATACTTACCTCTCTGGAGACGAAGTAATACGCAAACAGTATAATAATGTTCTAACATTCAGACTTATATATATATTCAACGAACGAAAGCCAAGTTATAATGATTAGTTTTCAAAATAAGTTTATAAAGCATTTCTTTATCCTAAGCATTCTGCTAATGCTGATAAATACATCCTGCAGCACTCATCAGAGTGAAGATATTGCTAAACCTGAAAAATTTATTCCCAAGGAAGAATTTTTGGAGATTATGATTGATATTCGTTTGGTAGAAACTGTTATTCGACAAAAAATAAGCCTTGGTGGAGATATACGAGAGTTAACTCGGTACTATTATAAAGATCTTTTTACAAAGCATAATATTGATAAAGAGCAGCTCAATGCTAATGTAGAGTATTACGCTTCCTTTCCTGATGAAATGGCTGATATTAACGAGCAAATTGTGGAATACCTCAGTGAGCTTGAAAGCGAAGTAAAGGAGCAAAAACATATTGAGAAGGGGGAGTAGAGAAGTTGAGAGCTTGGGAAGTTGGGAGCTTGGGAAGTTGGGAAGTTGAGAGGTTGAGAGGTTGAGAGCTTGGGAGTTTGGGAAGTTGAGAGGTTGGGAAGTTGAGAAGTTGAGAGGTTGAGAAGTTGAGAGCTTGGGAAGTTGAGCGGATATAAAGTATTATTACACAATGATGAAACATGCTATAAATGCTTAAGCAATAATAATGAAACGAGCTATTTATTTTCATATCTTCGCTGTCATAATTAATAATACAAACAATGACTAAAT
>JAOZKO010000001.1 GCA_029935325.1 Bacteroidales bacterium | reverse complement strand
GCGGATATTTTTCACTTCAAGTTTATTCATTCAGCCCCTTAAAATATTATTTAGCACTGATAAAGATTATCATGATTTTTTTAAAATACTTTACCACTCTAAATCCTGTAGTCCCAATTATATCTCAAATCACTTTTAACTCTAAGTACTTTTAAAAAAAAATTAAGATTCAGTAACATATATCCTATTAGACCGTTCTATTTTCGTTTTATATTTGCCAAAATTATTTTAATATTGAATACTCTAATGAAAATACAAATACTTTTAAGTCTATTTTTTATTCTTATTGCCTTCTCATCTTTTAGTCAAACCGCTAAAGAATATACAATTAGTGGTACTATTAAAGACGGAAG
This sequence comes from Bacteroidales bacterium, assembly GCA_029935325.1. GTDB lineage: Bacteria > Bacteroidota > Bacteroidia > Bacteroidales > UBA1556 > UBA6267. The sequence continues at coordinate 33,890 of JAOZKO010000001.1, read as the reverse complement.
CAGTGGGGAAGATTTAATAGGTGCTATGTTATTAGTTAAAGAACTTCCAAGTATTGGCGCAGTTACAAACGTTTATGGGTTTTATTCATTGAGCCTTCCAGAAGGAGACTATACTCTTCTGTACTCATTTATAGGTTTTGAAAAAAAAACCATGAAAATTAAGCTGGATAAAAATTATCAAAAGAATATTGAGCTTACACCTTCATCACAACAACTTCAGGGAGTTGAAATTACTGGAGAAAGATCTGATGCTAATGTCACCAGTCCTGAGATGAGTGTTAGCAAAGTCACCATAAAAGAAGTTGAAAAAATACCTGTAATCTTTGGTGAGAAAGATGTTATGAAAACCATTCAGCTGCTTCCTGGAATTAAGAGTGAAGGCGATGGCGGTGCAGGTTTTTTTGTTAGAGGTGGTAGTGCCGATCAGAACCTAATATTACTGGACGAAGCACCGGTATATAATGCATCGCATATGATGGGCTTTTTCTCTGTTTTTAATTCGGATGCCCTTAAAGATGTTAAACTATATAAAGGAGGAATGCCTGCTCAATATGGTGGCCGCCTATCTTCTGTAATGGATATAAAAATGAAGGAAGGAAATAATAAATCTTATCATGCCAGTGGTGGAATCGGGATTATTGCATCAAAACTAAGTTTAGAGGGACCTATTGTAAAAGACAAAGGCTCATTTATTATTAGCGGCCGAAGAACTTATGCCGATATGTTTTTAGCCTTCTCACCAAACGAAACACAGCAAAATAGCACCCTATATTTCTATGACCTAAACCTAAAGGCAAACTATCAGGTATCGAAAAAAGATAGGATTTATTTATCAGGATATTTCGGTAGAGATAAGTTCGGTTTTGATAATACCTTTGGATTTGATTGGGGAAACAAAACCGCTACATTAAGATGGAATCACCTTTTTAGTGATAAATTATTCTCAAACACCACCTTATTATATAGTGACTATAATTATGTGTTTAAAGCAACATTTAATGACAAAACCATTGAGGCAGGTTCTGATATTTTGGATTTCAACTTAAAGGAGGACCTGCAATACTTTATTAATAGTAAAAACAAATTAAGCTTTGGTGGTAATATTATTCACCATACTTTTTCGCCAGGAGATGTAAAAGTTGATGGCGAAGTTCAGCTTGACAATACATTAGAGAAGAGATACAGTATCGAAAGTGCGTTATATATCTCCAATGAGCAAAAGATTACTAAATTCTTTCATTTAACCTATGGATTAAGATATTCAAACTTTACTCAAATCGGACCAGGAACTATATATTCATTTGATGATGATGGTGATGTATCGGATTCAAAATATTACGAAAAGGGAGAAACAGTAGCATCATATAATGGATTAGCGCCTCGACTTAGCATGCTATATATTATCAATCCAAAAAGCTCAGTAAAAGCATCTTATGCTCGTACATATCAATATTTGCATTTAGTTTCAAACTCTACAAGTAGTACTCCTACAGATATTTGGCTCCCTAGCTCTAATAATATTAAACCCGAAATAGCCGACCAAATTGCATTAGGATATTTCAGGAATTTTAGAAAAAACACCTTCGAGTTTTCAGGGGAAATATATTATAAGATTATTCAAAATAGCATTGATTACCGTACTGGTGCTGAGGTAAATTTCAATCCATTGGTGGAAGGCGATTTATTATACGGCCATGGTAGGGCTTATGGTTTAGAGCTATTATTAAAAAAGCGAATTGGCAAACTTAGCGGATGGGTATCATATACCTTATCAAAGGTAGAAAAGCAATTTGAAGAAATAAATTCCAATAGCTGGTATCCAGCACGTCAGGACAGAACGCATGATATATCAATTGTTGGTATGTATGATATTTCAGAAAGGCTAAATGTGGCAGCTACTTGGGTGTATTATACAGGAAGTGCCGTTACTTTCCCTTCCGGAAAATATGAAATTGATGGTATGGTAATAAACTATTATACTGAGAGAAACGGATATAGAATGCCTGCCTACCACCGCCTTGATATTGGGGTAAATTGGTATGGGAAAAAATATAAATATAAAGTAAATCCCGCAACAGGTATTAAGGAAAGGATTCCTAAGAAATTTCTTTCTAGCTGGAATTTCTCCGTTTATAATGCTTACGGACGCGAGAATGCTTATTCAATATCGTTTCAGGTAAGTGAAGATGATCCAAATGTAACTGAAGCAGTGCAATTGGCTCTTTTTAGATTTGTTCCATCTCTTACTTATAATTTTAAATTTTAGATTATGAAAATTAAACTTAATAAAATACTAGCCTTTAGCCTATTAGTAATCCTAGCCTCTTGCACCAAAGTAATTGATGTGGATTTGAATGATGCTAACCAACGTATTGTAATAGACGGAGTAATAAGCTATTCCCATTATGATTCTACACATCTAAATGCATTTGTAAAGCTAACAAGAACAGGCAGTTATTATACAAGTAACGAATTTGACACTATTTCTGATGCTGACTTATTTATTAATGATAAAGCAGGCAATACTTATCATTTAGACTATTATGGCAAAGGTCAGTTTAGGAATCCTCTTATCCCTATGGGTTCCAGTTTTGATGAGTATGAGCTATCTGGGAGCATTGAAGGCACAGAAATAAGCAGCAAATCAATACTACCTCAAATGGTTAAAATAGACTCCATTGGAGCCTATGCATTAGGGTTTGGTCCACATGGAAAAGACCATTTAACGGCAGTATGTTTTTTCACTGATATTCCCGGTGAGAAAAACTATTATAGGCTTAAAATATCTGTAAATAAAGCCTACTATTCTAGTTTGTATATTAGCCGTGACGACGGACAAGATGGCGACCAAATTGCATTTCCATTTTTTCAAATACCCATTAATCCATTGGATACAATACATATAAGTCTTCTTACTATGGACGAAGCCTCCTTTGAATATTATAAAGTCCTTAGCCAAAATATAGGTGGTGGTGGATTTAGTGCTGCACCAGGAAATCCTGTTAGTAATATTGAAGGAGATGCCATTGGAGTATTTACAGCACAAACACGCTCAATAATGACATATATTGCAAAGTAAGTATGATAGCACAAGAAACTATTGAAATACTGAATGCAAAGGCAGCATTATATCAGCAGCCACAATTTATTGAGACTGATCCTATTCAAATTCCTAGAGCCTTTTCCAAAAAGGAAGACATTGAAATATCAGGTTTTATAGCAGCAACTCTTGCTTGGGGGCAAAGGCCTCAGATTATAAAAAAAGCTAAACTTTGGATGGAGCTTATGGATTGGCAGCCTTACAATTTTATAATGCAGGCTCCCGACAAAGACTTCGCTCGATTTTCGGATTTCATTTACCGCACTTTCAATGGTGACGATTGTTTGTTCTTTATGTATTCGCTTCAGAACATCTACAAAAACCATGGTGGATTGGAGCCTCTTTTCTCCGAGCATCCTACAAATATGAAAGAGAGCATTATCCACTTCCGAAAAGTATTTTTTGAAACACCGCATTTGCAAAGAAGCGAAAAGCATGTGGCAAATCCAGAAAAAGGCTCTGCCGCAAAACGTATAAATATGTTTCTAAGATGGATGGTTCGCTCCGATGAAAAAGGAGTGGATTTTGGAATCTGGAAATCATTAAAAGCAGAATCACTACTTATTCCATTAGATACCCATAGTGCTAGAATGGGAAGAGAGCTAGGACTTTTAAGTCGCAAGCAAAATGATTGGAAAGCGGTAGTAGAACTTACAAATAATCTGAAACAGCTTGATTCCTCCGACCCTATAAAATATGATTTTGCCCTTTTTGGTATGGGAGTGAATGAAGGGAAATAAGATATTAGCTAGTACCTGCAAACAATAGTTCGTTGAGTTTTTGTTTCTCGCAAAGACGCCAAGACGCAAAGTGTTGATTTTGTGAATATTATACATTATTGCAAAAAAGCCGTAATCGCCTGACTGTTTAATTTATATAAAACATTAACGGAGGATTATGCAAAAGAACTCTAAAAAATTAGAAATGTATCTTTGAGTAATAATTCCTTTAAGACTTACATAATCATCCCGAATTATCTAAGATGGATTCAAAGTACATAAAGACTGGTATATTCATAAATTAGAACTCTGAAATTAATTTTCTATAATTTCCGTTTTCTGCCTTTAATTTACCGAAATCTGAATTATTCCATTGTCGTTGAAATAATAATGTATATTTGACCTCTGAAATAATTGCACACAATTTCAAAACCGTTATGCATGGAAAATCTTTTACCTATTATACTTGGAATAGTTTTTTTGATTTATAAACAATACAAGAAAACAACGAAAAAAAGGCTTGACCCCGTTATTGAGCAAAGGAATGCTCAAGAAAGACCGTTAAAAACTCCAAAAAGAGGCAATACAGAGGAGAAATTAGACGATTTTATTAAAACTTTTTTTGGAGAAGAAAAAGTTATTCCTGCAGTTGAAACCGAATATTATAATGAAGAATATATAGAAGAGGAAGATGAAATAATAGAAGATAAAAAAGTATTGGATAGTGCATCATATAGCATTGAATATGATGATAATATAAGCCTAAAAAACAGACATAAAAAACAGGCTGCCTATTCAATAGTAAAGGAGGAAAACATTATGGATAATTTTGTTTTCAACCCACAAGATGCTATCATATATGATGCTATTTTAAACCCTCCATACATAAAGAATTAGGTGGATGTTAAAATTAGTTAAACCCAATGAATTTTTTTCTATTTTTGAGCCCTTTAAAAACGCACAGGAATTATAAATATATAAATATTAAATCTATGATTCGAAATTTACTTTTAACAAGTATGATCTTGTTGATTACTGTATTTGCAAATGCACAATCCGGAACATTACAAGGAAAAGTTACCGATGGAGTATCCAAAGAACCTATTCCCTTTGCCAACGTGGTGGTAGAATTAGGAGGAAAAGTAGTCAATGGTGGAACAACTGACTTTGAGGGAAACTACAAAATCAAGCCGATTCAACCAGGAAAGTATGATGTGAAGATATCATATGTTGGTTACAAAAAGAAATTATACAAAGGTGTACTAATTAATGCTAACAAGATTCGCTTTTTAGATATTGAGTTAGAATCTTCCGCAACAGACTTAGATGTTTTCGAGGTATTTGAATATAGAGTACCTTTAATTGACAAAGATGAAACTTCTACTGGTGGAACAATGACCTCAGAGGAAATTGCACAAATGCCAGGGCGTTCAGCCGAGGCAGTTGCTGTAACTGTTGGTGGTGTATTCTCCGATGAAAATGGCAATATGGGTGGTATGCGTGGTCAACGATCAGGTGGTACTGCTACATATATTGACGGTGTTCGTGTTATTGGATCAGCAACATTGCCCCAAGCAGCAATCGATCAGGTAGCTGTTATTACTGGTGGTACACCCGTAATGTACGGTGACCTTACAGGTGGTATTATAAATATTACTACCAAAGGGCCTTCTCGTACTTTTGGTGCCGGAGTTGAAGTTGTTACTTCCGAATTACTTGATGGATATGGTTACAATCTTATTGGATTTAGTGTACAAGGGCCACTTATTAAAGGCAAAGACTCTACAAAATCTACTTCACTTCTAGGTTTCTTTATATCTGGTGAGGGTAATTATAATAGAGATGGCTCTCCTGCTTCTATAGGTACTTATCAGGTAAATGATGAAAAACTAGAATATCTTAGAAATAATCCAGTACGTCCTTCAGGAACTGGCTTTGGTTCATTCCCTAATTCAGAATATGTTTATTCTGATGATTTGGTTAATAACCATACTCGGATAAATGCAGAATCAATGAGTGCTAATTTCTCTGGAAAAATTGATGTGCGTACTACTGATAATACTAATCTTACTTTTGGTGGTCAGTTTATTTGGGGAAAACGCTCATTATGGTCAATGAGTAACACCTTATATAATCCTGAGAATAATGGTGAACGTATTAATAATACTTGGCGTGTTTATGGTAAGTTTACACAGCGTTTCCCTACCGCTAAAGATAGTAGATCAGTTGTAAAAAATGTTTATTATAGTATTCAAGCCGACTACTCTAGAACAACAGCAAAAACATATAACCCACTACATGGTGACAATATTTTTAATTATGGATATGTTGGTAAATTTACTACACATTCAGTTAAGTCCTATGAGCTTGGAGAAGATACCGTAACAGGATTAAACAATGTATATGTACAAAACGGTTTCCTCGATACTCTATATGCTTTTGAAAGATCAGAAATAAATCCAAACCTAAGTAATTATACTGACCAATATTACAATCTTTATGAAGATGATCGTTTTTATAGAAACGCATTAACTGTTCAAAATGGTGGAGCATTGCTTAATGGTCAATTTCCCGAAAATGTTTATGGTTTATATGCCAATACAGGCACTCCTTATAATGCATTTAGTAATTTCGACAATTCTCGTTTCGGAATTAATGCAAATGGTTCTGCTGATATTGGAAATCACGAAATTCAATTTGGTATCCAATACGAGCAACGAAAAGAAACTGGTTATGGATATAATCCTGCAGGACTATGGACTCTTATGAGAGGTATTACTAACCGTCATATTGAGCAATTAGATTTTGCTAATCCTATTCTTATAAGTGATGCTTCAGGTATTTTTCAGGATACTATTGAGTATAACCGCTTATATGATGGTAATACACAAGCTTATTTTGATAAACAACTAAGAACAAAGCTAGGCTTACCAGTTGATGGATTAGAGTGGATAGATTTAGATAGTTATGACCCTTCAACTTTTAGTGTTGATATGTTTAGTGTTGATGAGTTACTAAATAGTGGTAGTCCTTATGTTTTCTATTATGGATATGATCCTTATGGAAACAAAATTGAAGGTAAACCAGCTTTTGAAGATTTCTTTAATGAGATTAATAGTGATGGTAATTATACTAGGACTGTAGGAGCTTATGAGCCAATTTATATGGCAGGTTATATTCAAGATAAATTTGCTTTCAAAGATTTGATTTTCACAATAGGTGTACGTTTCGACCGCTTTGATGCAAACCAGAAAGTACTTAAAGACCCGTTTTTATTCTCTGAAGCTAAAACAGTAAAAGAAATCACCAATCCTAATTTAGGATCTATTCCTAGTAATATGGAAGAAGATTATGTAGTATATGTTAACGATATTGATAATCCTACTGCTATTGTTGGTTATCGTGACGGAAGTCGTTGGTACAATGCTCAGGGAACTGAAATTTCTGATCCTACTGTATTACAAACTGCATCAGGAATTGCTCCTTATCTAGTTAATCCAGATGAAAAAGAGTTAAAACCTTCTGCTTTTGAAGACTATACTCCACAAAATACTATTTCTCCACGTATATCATTCTCATTCCCTATTTCTGATGAAGCATTATTCTTTGCTCATTACGACGTATTAACTTCACGTCCAACAGGAAATAATAGAATACCTATGATTAACTACTACTTTATTGATCAAGTAGGAAATGGAGTAATTAATAACCCTAATCTTAAGCCTGAAAGAACAACCGATTATGAATTAGGTTTCCAACAGAAACTTTCAAAATCATCATCATTAAAATTCTCAGCTTACTATCGCGAGTTTAGAGATCAGATTCAAGCATTCCGTTATACAAGTGCTTATCCTGTTTCTTATATTTCATATAATAATATTGACTTTGGTACTGCAAAGGGGGTTACCCTAGCTTACGACTTGCGTCGTACTAAGAACCTTTGGTTAAAAGTTAGCTATACTTTACAATTTGCTAATGCAACTGGTTCAAGTGCTACATCAGGTATTAATTTAGTAACATCAGGACAGCCTAACCTACGTACTCTAAGCCCAATTAATCAAGATCGTAACCATACTATTAATGTAATTACGGATTACCGATATGGTAGAGGGAAAGCATATAATGGACCAACATTTACCCGTAAAGTAAAAGGTACTGACAAGGTTAAAGTAGTTAGAATTTTAGAAAATACTGGACTTAATGTTACATTTATGGGAGGTTCTGGTTTGCCATATAGCCGCCAAAGTAATATCACTAGTGCATTACTCGGAGGTGGACAACCTGTATTAGATGGTTCACTAAACGGTTCTCGTTTGCCATGGCAGTTTAGAATGGACTTGAAATTAGACCGTGATATATACTTAAAAGGCAAGGGCAAAAACTACCATTACTTAAATGTATATCTACAAGTACTTAATGTCCTTGATTCAAGAAATGTAATGGGTGTATATCGTTATACTGGTAATCCTGATGATGATGGATATTTATCAGCGGCAGAGCATCAGTCTTCAATATATGCTAAGAATGACCCACAGTCATTTATTGACTTATATTCAACAAAAATTAATAATCCCTATAATTATAGTTTACCCCGAAGAATTAGAATCGGTGTAATCTTTAACTTCTAAAACGGAACAAATAATATTTCAATTATGAAGAGATTTATAAATATATTCGCGCTAATATTAGTCGCCTCCTTAATCTCTAGCGTAACTTTCGCTAGAAATATCCAAGGGGTAAAAAGTGGCGCTAGAACTAGTTCAAATAGTACACGCACAGGTGCTGCAGGCTGCCTACCTGCCAAAGCATCAACTGAATTAAACCTTAACAATGTTAGAGCTCGTATAAATACTGGTGGCGATATGTGGTGGGATTTGCAAGGTCTTGCTCAGTATGAAATCCCCAGAGGTTCATCCAAAACATCAATGTTCTCTGCCTCATTATGGTTAGGTGGCACTGATGTTAATGGCCAGTTAAAAGGAGCCTTTCAGCGTTACCGAGGAAGTGGAAATGACTATTGGCCAGGACCTTTAACCGTAGATGGTAAAGCAAGTATTACTGCTGAAATTTGCGATGAGTACGATGAGCACTTTGTAATTACTAGAGAAAAGGTGGATAATTTTATTTTGAAATATAATAATTCAGACTATCCAGATTATGCCGTACCAGACATTATTAAAGATTGGCCTGCAAATGGTGATGTTTCTTTAGGACAAAGCCAATGGCTAGCTCCATTTGTTGATTTGAATGGAAATGGCGTATATGAATGGGAACAAGGCGAATACCCATATTACGATATTGGAAACAAATTATGTAAGCCCACAAAGAATGCCGCTGGTGATTATTACTACGAAAAAACTCCTGAAGGTGGAATATTAGCTGATGCCGTACTTAAAGGTGACCAAACAATTTGGTGGGTATTTAATGATAATGGCAATATACACTCTGAAACAAAGGGTAATGCTATTGGTGTTGAAATTAGAGCTCAAGCTTTTTCTTTTACTACCAATGATGAGATTAATAATATGACCTTTTATACTTATGAAATTATAAATCGCTCCACATTTAGATTAACTAATACATATTTTAGTCAGTGGGTAGATACTGATTTAGGTTATTCTGACGATGATTATGTAGGTTGTGATGTACAACGTGGTTTAGGTTATTGCTATAATGGAACAGCTATTGATGGCTTAGGCAGACCCCAAGATTATGGTGCACAGCCACCTGCAATTGGTGTAGATTTTTTCCAAGGACCTTATATGGACAATGATGGAATAGACAATCCGAAATACGATGCCAATGGCGATCAAATATGTGATGAAAGTATTAATGGTGTTAACTTTGGCGATACAATTATAGACAACGAAAGATTCGGTATGAGAAAGTTCGTTTATCATAATAGACCTCCATTTGGAACATCAGCAACTCAAGACCCTACATTAGCCCCAGAATATTACCAATTTTTACGTGGAATATGGAAAGATGGAACAAGAATGACCTATGGTGGTGATGCACATAATACTGGTGGTCCGGAATGTGATTTTATGTTTCCTGATTTAACTGACCCTTGTGATTGGGGAACAGGAGGAGTAACTCCTAGCCCTAAAAAATGGACAGAAGAAACCTCAAACAATGCACCTGGTGATCGCCGATTTATGCAATCTGCTGGTGAATTTACATTGGAATCTGGTGCAATAAATTATATTACTGTTGGTATTCCTTGGGCACGCTCTTCTACAGGAGGTCCTTTTGCTTCAGTTACTTTATTACGTCAGGTTGATGATAAAGCTCAAGCATTATTTGATAACTGCTTTAAAGTACTTGATGGCCCTGATGCTCCTGAGATATTGGCACAAGAATTAGATAAAACTATTATTATTTATTTAAAGAATATTGAGTCTTCAAATAATGCCAATGAGGATTATACTGAAGAGGATGTTACTATTTCAGCTCTAAATAATGATACAACAAATTATGATCCTCTATATCACTTCCAAGGATATCAAATTTACCAATTAGCAAATGATGAAGTTTCTTTGGCTGATTTGAATGATCCTGACAAAGCACGTATAATTGCACAATGTGATTTAAAAGATACTGTTGAGAACCTTATTAATTATGTATATAATGAAAAGCTTGGTGGTAATGTTCCTGAATTAAAGGTAGAAGCCGAAAATCAAGGAATTCGCCATTCATTTAAAATTACTGAAGATGAATTTGCTAGTGGTAATCCACGATTAGTAAATAATAAGAAATATTATTTTGTTGCAATAGCATACTCTCACAATAATTATCTGCCATATTCACAAGATCCAAATACTTTAAACGGACTATATGGACAGAAAAGAAGGTATTTAGCAGGGCGTAAGTCAGCTATTGGCCCTATTAAAATTCACACTTTAATGCCACATATTCCTAATCCAGAAGGTAGTGGTACAATTGTAAATTCTGAATTTGGCACAGGACCTATGATTACACGTCTTGATGGTCGTGGTAATGGTGGAATGGATTTAGAATTAACACCCGCAACTAAGGCGCGAATTATAGCTGAAAATCAAGTTGAGAAGATTGAATATATGAATGGAGCAGGTCCAATTAATGTTAAAGTAATTGACCCTCTAAATGTAGAAAATGCTGAATATATATTAAAGTTTGAAGCAGCAGGTAGTATTGATACTGCTAATTGGGTACTATATAAAAATGGAGATTCTATTACTACTTCAAATGCAACAATTGAGCTTGGGAATGAGCAATTATTCCTTGACGAAGGTTTAAGTATTCAGATTCAGCAAAATAAAGGAGCAGGAGATGTTGACCTTGAAACCAATGGCTATATTTCTTCTGAATTAATTTACCAAGATAGTTCACATCGTTGGCTTACAGGCTTTCCTGATGTTGATGGTGCTCCTGATTTAGATCCTAGTACTCCAAGTCCATTTAACTGGATTAGGGCAGGTAGTGTTGATGATAATGCCAAGGCATTCCATAATGATTATGACCCTACTAGTTGGATAGATCCTAATGAGATTTATGAAAAATTAATTGGTGGAACATGGGCTCCATATCGTTTAGTTTCAAAATTTGAAAATGGACCTGCAGGAACTCCCACTCATACTAGCTATAAAATCTCTATAACAGAAAGTGTTGATGTTATTTTTACTTCTGACAAATCAAAATGGACACGCTGTGTAGTATTAGAAACTGGTGATGATGCTGTTGTAAGTGAGGGGAATCGTAATAAATTCCAATTACGTGCTTCTAATTCCATAGACAAAGACGGAAAGTTTGCCGCTGATGGCAGTGGTGATGACCCCAATAATGAAAATGTAGCAAATTATATTGCTGAGAAAGGTATGGGTTGGTTCCCTGGATACGCAATTAGCGTAGAAAGCGGCGAAAGACTAAATATTATGTACGGTGAATCATCATGGCTAAATGGTGAAAACGGACGTGATATGCAGTTTAATCCAACTTCAAATTATTCAACCAATCTTGGTTCACCTCTAATGGGTGGTAAGCACTTCCTTTATATTCTTCGTCACTCACCTGAAACAAATGGATGTCCAGCTTACGATAGTGGTAAGTGGCTATATGGTAAATTGAAAGGAAGTCCAAATAGTATTACTTTAATGCAAGTACACCGAGAAATAATGTGGGTAAGTATTCCAATGGCAGTTGCAGGTGAAGAATGGCTTCAAAACGATGCATGGGTAAGATTACGAGTTAATTATTCTTACCAAAAAGCCATATGGAATAAATTAAATTCTACAGTAACTAGTAGCGAATACAATAGTAATTACCCAGCATATTCATTTAATACTGATAATATAGCAACTATTACAGGTGATTTAGCAACTGCAGAAAGCGCATTAGATATAATACGTGCAGTACCTAATCCGTACTATGCTTTTTCAGCCTACGAAACAGATCAGTTAGATAATAGAGTAAGAATAACAAACCTTCCTGAGCGCTGTACTATCAGTATATATTCTACTAATGGAGTATTGGTTAGACGATATAAGAAAGATGAGACTGATACTTATCTTGATTGGGATTTAAAGAACGCTGCTAATATTCCAATCGCAAGTGGAGTTTACTATATCCATATAGATGCTCCTAATATTGGGGAGAAAGTTATTAAGTGGTTTGGCGTTTTACGCCCAGTTGATTTAAATGCATTTTAATTAAGAAAATCAAAAACATATCATATAATGAGAAAAGTATATAAAATTTTGATAATGAGCCTAGTGCTAACCCTTGTATTAGGTGAAAGCTATGCAGGCAATAAGGATCGTGCTGGAGAGGCCGGAGCTGGTCAACTTCTGATTAATCCATGGGCAAGAAGTAGTGGATTAGGAGGAGCAAATTCAGCTTATGCACAAGGTTTAGAAGCACAATTTCTGAATGTTGCAGGTACTGCACATACACGTTCAACTGAAATTATATTTGCAAATACCACATGGTTAAAAGGTAGTGGAACAAATATTGCAGCATTTGGATTAACCCAAAAAATAGGCGAAAATGGTGGTGTAATAGGGCTTTCAGTAGTATCAATCTCACATGGAGATATTGATATCACAACTGTGGATCAGCCAGAAGGTGGAATAGGAACATTCTCTCCTAAGCAGAGTAATGTGAATTTATCCTATGCAAAATCATTTTCTAATAGTATTTACGGTGGTGTGAATGTTAAAATAGTCAGCGAATCAACTTCTGATACTAAGGCTTCAACTGTTGCTATTGATGCTGGAATTCAATATATCTCAGGAAAGCGTGATCAAATTAAATTTGGTGTTGCGCTGAAGAATGTTGGACCAAACATGAAATATACTGGAGATGGAATGTCTTTTAGAGGTTTTGTTCCTGGTCAAGCTAACGCAATGACTGTAGAGCAGCGATCAGCAGGTTTTGAACTTCCTTCACTAATTAGAATTGGAGCTTCCTATGATTTTTATCTAAATGATAAATCTACATTAACACCAGCATATACATTTACATCCAACTCATTTACCAACGATCAGCATGCTGTTGGTATGGAGTTTAAGTGGAGTAAATATCTAATTCTACGAGCTGGTTATGTATATGAAAATGGTCTTTTAGATGATGCCATGCGAATGACAGCACTTACAGGTTTCTCAGCAGGAGTTTCTATTGGAGCACCATTTAAAAAAGGTGAAGAAGGTGGCTTTTCAATTGATTATGCATACCAATCCTCAAATCCTTTTGCAGGATCTCACAGTATAGGAGTGCGACTACATCTATAATTGATGTAATTAAAATATTTTTATTATTTTTGCACCCACAAATCAGAAGGTCATACGACCTTCTGATTTGTTTTATATTATTCAAAATATTATAAACTAAATATTGCGTGTAGCTAATTCTTCTACATCAATATTTTTTTATATTATATTATCACTACAAATAATAAGATTTAACAAACATTATAATGGCAAACGTACAATACTTTTCGGAAGAAGGAATGGAGAGACTGAAGGAAGAATTAATTGAACTGACTTCAGTTCAACGTCCAGCAATCTCACAACAAATAGGAGAGGCAAGAGATAAAGGTGATTTATCGGAAAATGCAGAATATGATGCTGCAAAAGATGCTCAAGGATTACTTGAAATGAAGATAGCTAAACTACAGGATATAGTTCAAAATGCTCGCTTAATTGATGAATCAAAAATAGATATAAGTAAAGCTTTATTATTATCAAAAGTAACTATCAAAAATACTTCTTCCAAAAAGGAAATGGTTTATACTTTAGTACCTGAAAAAGAAGCTGATTTGAAAAAAGGAAAAATTTCTGTAAGCTCACCAATTGCTCAAGGAATACTTGGTAAATCAGTGGGTGATATTGTGGATATTAAAGTACCTGCAGGAATCCTTAATTTTGAAATTACTAAAATAGAGCGCTAAATTATGAGTACTATTTTTACTAAAATTGTCGCAGGAGAAATACCTTCCTATAAAATAGCTGAAACTGAAGACTTTTATGCCTTTTTAGACATAAATCCTTTAGCAAAAGGACATACCTTAGTGATTCCCAAAAAAGAGATAGATTATATTCTTGACGCAGAAGATAAACTATATGCTGACTTATGGAAATTTGCAAAGAAAGTAGGCCTAGCTGTTGAAAAAGTTATTCCTTGTAAAAGAATAGGAATTACGGTTATTGGCTTGGAAGTACCTCATGCTCACATTCATATTATCCCCATTAATACAATTTATGATATGGATTTTAGTAAAAAGAAACTTAGTTTTGAAGCAGAAGAATTTGAAGAAATTGCCTCTAGAATTTCTATTGAGTTTAATAGTCTCTAGAATATTTAATTTTAAATTATATTGGCTGCTTATTAGACTTTATTAATAAGAATTAAAGCGAACAACCTCCTCAGTTGATTTCCTGATTTTCTCCCTCAGTTTATAATCTTCAGGAGCATAACCAAAACTAATAACCAATCCCACAACTTTCTTCCTAGGAATATTCAATAGTTTCTTAATCTTTTTCTCATCAAACCACCCAAGCATACAACTTCCTATACCATCCTCTTCTGCTTGTAAGCACATATGTTCAGCAGCAATTCCAATATCAATTAATGGATATTCTTTATTCTTAAGCACTGCTCCTATTTGGGTATGAATTTTTGGCTTTTCAATTATCATAACAATAAGCAGTGGCGATTGCACTACAAACTTATTAATTCCTATTAGAGTACCACGCGTGGCATCTGCAACTTTATAGGCAAGTTCAGGTTCATCAACAACAATAAATGTCCATGGCTGGGAATTACTAGCAGATGGTGCCAATCGTGCAGATTCTACAATTCTATCAAGCTTTTCCTTTTCAATAGGCCTTTCTAAAATATATCGCCTAACACTTTGTCGTTTTTTAACTAAATCCAAGAAATCCATCAAATTAATTTTAAAATTTATATCTCCTCTACATTAAGGTTATAATCCTTAAAAAGCTTACGTGCATGCCTCGCATAACGCATCATTTTATCATAATCCTTTTTAAGAAGAAAATAATCAGGTCTATTCTCAAATTCCTTTACAGGAAGAATAAAGTATTGCTTTTGCCCTTTAATAATTGGTTCATAAACCCAGCTTAAGGCATAAGATGCTTTTGCTATCTCCACTTTATTATCTGTTTTTGTTAGGCGTAATTCAAAAACCGCTCCTCCATCTCTTGGAAAAGTTCGCTGATGTGAAACAAAATTTCCCAAAGAATATACTATTAAACTGGAATCATTTTTATTCCATTTCATAGGTTGTACAACATGCGGATGCGATCCAATAATTATTTTTACTCCCAGGGAATTAAAATACTTTTCCCATCGCTTTTGGCTTTTACTAGGTAGGTTCTTATACTGAATTCCCCAATGCACATAAGCAATTATTAAATCCGGATTCTGTTGTTTTGCAATTGAAATATCAGATGCAATAACTGCTGAATCTAAATAGTTGACAACATTAGGAGGGACTGGCAAAAGGCTATTTGTACCATAGGTATAACTTAAAAGCGCAATCCTAAAGCCATTTTTTTCAATCATTAATGGTGATGAATTTGCTTTGTCTTCTGGAGAATAGTAAGTCCCTAAATGCTTAATATTAAAGGAATCTAGAAGATGAATTGTTCTCTCTAATCCTGCTTTTGATTTATCGCAAGAGTGATTATTAACTGTTGCTAGTATATCAACTCCTGCATCGACTATTGCTTTTGCAAAGGAAGGAGGAGAACTAAATTGAGGGTATCCAGAGTATGGCTTTATTCCCAATGTAACTTCCAGGTTTCCTATACTAACATCAGCTCCTGATAATATAGGTTTCATATAATGAAAGCATGAATCGTAATTATAATTCCCCGTTTTGGAATCATAAGCCGCATTAATTTGATCTTGATGTCCCATAAAATCACCGATAAAAAGAAGACTTATTTCGGATTTTTCAATTATGGAATCAGTTCGAGATTGTGCTATACCAAAACTCATATTAAGTATGGTAATAATGCTAATTATTAAAATTCTATTCATTATCTTAAAATTTATTTCTTTTTTAATCTATCAGGGTTATCTCCCAAAAAAGCCTTCCAGCTACCATATGATTTCTGTTCCAAACCAGGTTTGCGTTGATAATAATGACAAACAGCCGTTGCCAAGGCATCTGTAGCGTCCAATAAGTCTGGAACTTTCTTTAAACCGATAATACTTTTCAACATTGCAGCCACTTGCTCCTTGGATGCATTGCCATTTCCTGTTACTGCTTTTTTAATCTTTTTGGGTTCATACTCGGTATATGCAATGTCTCTGGAAAGTGCTGCAGCAATTGCAACACCCTGAGCTCTACCGAGTTTAAGCATCGACTGCACATTCTTTCCAAAAAACTGCGCTTCAATGGCCATCTCATCAGGATGGTACTCATCAATTAAAGATAATGTTCTTTTAAAAATCTTTTGCAATTTTAGCGCATGGTTGCTAAGTTTGTTTAATTTTACCACGCCAAGGCTAAGCAATTCAATTTGATTGCCTTTTTGCTGAATTAATCCATAACCCATTACAGTGGTTCCTGGGTCAATTCCTAATATAATTCTATCTTTACTCAAAATTTCGGCTTTGCTGTATGAAGAGAACAAAGTTATACAAAACCTACAATATAATCATTAGAAGTATTATAATAATTACTTCTTTGGCTTTCTTGTCGCATCAACTTTTTATTAAACAGGATTTTAGCCTAATGATTTCAGACATAAAAAGCATTTTTAATACCGATGGTTTATTGTATTTAATCCTAATTTGCCTTGCACTAATGCCTATAAACTGGTCGTTGGAAGCTATAAAGTGGAAATATATAATTAAAACCAAAGAAATCATAAGCTTTAGTACCGCCATCAAAGCTGTTTTGAGTGGCGCAACAATTAGTGCTGTCAGCCCCAATCGAACGGGTGATTATTTTGGTCGTGTGTTCGTTCTTAAGAAAACCACATTTTGGGAAGGAGTATTTATTACTTTAATAGGTAGCTATGCTCAAACCATTACAACTTTACTATTTGGTGGAATAGCTTTCTTCAGCCTTTTTGCTCCAAATATGGTTACTTATGAGTATATTTCTCAAAATCAATTGGCGATATTCCAAAATCTATTCTTTATATCCCTAGCCATTGTGGTAGTATTATATTTCCGCATTTCATTACTCTCGGGTATCTTCCCATCAAAATGGAAGAAAACACATAAATATGTTGACATTTTTAGAAAATATTCATTCAAACAATTATCTATAACGCTTTTAATAAGCATCCTAAGGTATGGAGTCTTTAGCTTGCAATACTATATTATTTTAGTGGCAGTTGGATTTACTGATTTATCACTATTCACAGGTATGAGCATAGTTTCTGCTATTTTTCTTTTAAATACAATTCGCCCAAGCATTGCTCTGCTAGAAATTGGTATTCGTGGTTCAGTTGCTATTTTTGTCTTTGGGCTTTACTATGGATTCGATACTCAATCCGATAATGCAATATTTACAGCCTCTACCATAATCTGGCTGATTAACATTATCTTACCCGCAATGCTCGGTCTGTTATTTATCAAAGATTTAAGGTTTTTCAAATCTAAAGAATCCAATAATGTGGCTTAGCTTTTTAATATTGCTAATAGTTTTTTCATTGCTTTACGCATTGACAATTCTGTCATTTACCTACGGATGGAACAAAACCAAGGAACAAAAAGTAAGCGAAACCAAAATATTAAGCAATAGCTTTTCAATAATAATAGCTTTAAGAAATGAAGCTGAAAATCTACCTAATTTATTAAACGACCTAAGCGCATTAGAATATCCTTCTTCAAATTTTGAAATTCTATTGGTAGATGATGAATCCACAGACTCCTCTTATCAAATAATTTCTAACTTCATTATAACTAATAATTGTAATTGGAAGCTTTTATCAAGCCAAGGAGGAAAGAAACATGCCATAAAAGAAGCTCTTTCCATTGCAACTAATGAGTTTATTCTTACTTTAGATGCCGACTGTCGAGTTCCAAACAAATTACTATTATCATACAATCAAGCATTGCATCAGCGAAAGGCAAAGATGATTGCTGGTCCAATTAGTTTTATATCAAAACGCACACTCTGGGGTCAGTTTATGGATATTGAGTTTATGAGTTTGGTAGCAAGTGGTGCCGGAGCTATGGGAATTAGAAAACCTATAATGCTTAATGCTGCAAATCTGCTTTTTGATAGAAGAATGGCAATAGAAGCACTTGGCGAAATATATGAAAGTGATATCGCTTCTGGTGATGATATTTTTTTAATGCATTATGTGGTGAATAATTATGGCGAGGATGAAATTTACTTTTTAAAAGACCAAGATGCAATTGTAGAAACTCCTGCTCCAAAAAGTCTAAATGATTGGTTACAACAACGATTCCGCTGGACATCCAAAGCAAAGCATTATAAAATTAATTATACTAGCCTTACAGCTATCATTATCCTAGGCTTTAATATTTTGATATTGGCATCACTTATTCTTATAAGTTTTATTGGTGAGTTTTGGTATTTACCTATTGCACTCTTTATTTTGAAAACAATAATAGATCTACCAATACTATTATCCGCAGCAAGGTTTTTTGATAAAAAAGGTATTCTAAAAAACCTTTTGCTTCTAGAGATTATCTATCCTTTCTTTATTGTTTTTGTGGGAGTCTTTGGCTTGTTAATAGGTGTTGGCTGGAAGGGGAGGAAGAATTGAAAAATTTTACCAAATATTAATAAAGCGGTCTGCCTAATTATTCCTAAATTTGTAGCCTTAACCAATAATTTGTAAATATGTTTAAAAAAGAAGTTTATATAGATCGAAGAAAACGTTTGCATTCTTCAATGAAGGAGGGCATTGTTCTTATTTTAGGAAATAATGAAGCTCCTATGAATTACCCTCAAAACACTTACCACTATCGCCAAGATTCTACCTTTTTGTATTTCTTTGGCATTGATCATCCTGGCTATGCCGCTGTTTTGGATTTAGATTCTGGCAAAGATATTATCTTTGGTAATGATGTGGAAATTGATGATATTATTTGGATGGGACCTCAGCCATCAGTTAAGGATCAGGCATCTGAAGTTGGCATTGAGCATACTCAAAGTTTCAATTCTATTTTCGATTATATTAAAAATGCAATTTCGCAAGGTCGTAAGGTCCATTTCACTCCTCCTTATCGCTCAGCAAATATGATTCTATTAGAAGAACTTACAGGCATTAAAGCTAAGGAAACTAAAGCTGCTGCTTCTGTTGAGCTAATAAACGCAATTGTTGCTCTACGAAGTATAAAGGACAAATACGAAATTGCACATCTTGATGAGATAATGGCTATAGGAACTGAAATGCATACAACCGCTATGCGAATGGCAATTGACGGTGCTCATGAGCGCGATATTGCCGGAGCAGTAGAAGGAGTTGCATTGCGCAATGGTGGTCATGTTTCTTTCCCTGTTATTCTTTCGAAGCGTGGCGAAACTCTTCACAATCACAATCATAATAATATATTAAAAACCAATGATTTGCTTTTAGTAGATTGTGGTTTTGAATCACCAATGCGATATGCTACTGATAATACTCGTGTATCGCCTGTGGGAGGAACATTTACTCAAAAGCAGAAAGAAATTTACGAAATTGTATTGGCAGCAAATAATGCTGTAAATGCCAAGGTAAAACCTGGGGTTATGTATCGTGAGATGCATATGCTAGCTGCAAGAACCATTGCTGAAGGCATGAAGTCGTTAGGCTTGATGAAAGGTAATATTGATGAAGCCGTTGCTGCAGGTGCTCATGCACTATTTATGCCTCACGGCCTAGGTCATATGATGGGACTTGATGTACATGATATGGAAGATTTTGGTGAAGATTATGTGGGTTATGGCGATGAATTAAAGCGTAGCTCTCAGTTCGGAACGGCATACCTTCGTTTAGCTCGCGAGCTTAAACCTGGCTTTGTTATTACCAACGAACCTGGTATATACTTTATCCCAGCACTAATGGATAAGTGGAAAGCTGAAGGTATCAACACTGATTTCATTAATTTTGATAAGGTAAATGAGTATCGTGATTTTGGTGGCATTCGCCTCGAAGATGACCTATTGATAACAGAAACTGGTGGTAGAATTATGGGAGATAAAAGAATTCCAATTACTGCTGAGGAGTTAGCTGCGGTTATCGGAAAGTAGAAATAAGAGAATTATTAAAAAGGACTAAAAGCCGTGGATTTTTACTACGGCTTTTTTTTTTACTTTTGCAATTGGATTATAATTAAATATTAATCATTAATTTATGAAATATATAGTTACAGCATGGGAATGGGCAGTTGCATTCTTAGTATTTGTTATTTTTTTAATATGGTTCCTAATTGTAGCATCAATATGGCCTTATAAAACATTTATTAAATGGGTAAGAACTTTTCTTCAAACGTTTTTTAAGCTATTATTTATTCGAGTTTCGTTGGAAGGAACAGATAATATTGACCGAACAAAAAACTATGTGTTTATGCCAAACCATGTGAGTATGTTTGATATTCCAATGTTACTCGGCTTTATTCCTGTAGATTTTTGGGGCATACAAGCAGCTAGTCACTTTAAAGTTCCACTATATGGCTGGGTGCTTAAAAAATACGGTAATTTGCCAATAGACCGCTCTAGTCCTAGGGCATCTTTCAAAACAATGTTAGAAGCAGTAGAGGAAGTAAAGCAAGGAAAAAATATATTAATACTCCCTGAGGGAACACGAACTAAGACACCACCTGAAATGGGTTCTTTTAAGAAACTACCTTTTATGATGGCCAAAAAGTCAGAAGTTGGTATTATCCCTATTGCCTTCCAAGGCTTATGGAAAATTAATAATATTACTTCCAAACATATTAGGCCCGGCAAAGTAAGGATGATTTTTGGCGAACCAATAGATGCATCAGTAGTTGCAGAATTATCAGAAATTGAATTACAAAAACTAACTCGCCAAAAGATACAGGACTTGCTTGATTCTTAATCCATCATTGCTAAAATCGTGGTCATTAGTTTTTTTAGTTATCTATTAACTTTGTGAAATTCGCTATTCCATAAAATGGTATTGAAACTACTATTGCTTTATTACTAGATTTAGACTGTGACACCTGCAGTGCAATCTTTGATTTGTATTTATTAATAAACATTTTTAAGCTAATCATCTTTTCTGACTTTCCTGATTTTACTTCTATGGGTATAATATCACTCTTATAGCTAGTTAAATAATCTATCTCAGCATTACTATTTTTTGCTTCGCGAGCCCAATAGAAAAGAGTAGGTTTTTTATAAAAATCTTGATTAGCTAATAATTCTTGTCCTACAAATTGTTCAGCAACAGCTCCATTAAAAATAGAGGCAAGATTTTCGGTTCTTATTGTTTCATTATAAATTCCATTGACACTATGCAGTAAGCCCACATCAAGGAATAATAATTTAAAAAAATTGTCTTTCACGTTTGCCTCTAAAGGAAGTCCGTCTCCATTTGTTCGCCTTATTCGGGTTAAAACACCTGCTGTTTCAAGTAACTCAACAGCTTCCTTCAAATATCTAGATTTAATACTATTATCGACATGTGAATAAACAAACTTTTTACCAACCATTGATGCTGCAGCGTAAAATACCATTTGAAGATATTTGATATTCGAATCTTTAGAGTATTTTCCAAAATCATCTGTATATGTATCTATTATTGATCTTTGTATCCTTTGACATTTAATAATATCTCTAGTGCTAATATACTCTTTTACAACTGCTGGCATACCTCCAATCAAATAATATTTACGTACTAAATCAATAAGCTTATTATGTAATGAATCTGTTATATCAGCTATATTCTGACTTAATGAAATATGATTCTTTAGGGCTGATTCTCCTAATGCATCTAAAAATTCATTAAAACTTAAAGGGTGCATATATATGTATTGAATTCTACCAACAGGAACCTTTATATCGCCTGACCTTAATGCAAATTCTAAAAGTGACCCTGCTCCTATAACGTGCAAATCGGGCATTTCCTCATAGAAATACCTAAGAGATGTTATTGCTTTTGGGCATTCTTGTATTTCATCGAAAAACAGCAAGGTTTTACCTTTAACAATTTTTTTTGCCGTTAATAGTATTATTCTTTCTACTATTTCAACTGGATCAAAAGTTGTAAATACGTCTTTATACTCTGGATTTCGCTCAAAATTAATAGTAATACAATTGGAAAAATCGCTTTCACCAAACTTCTGAATAATAAATGTTTTCCCTACCTGTCTTGCCCCTCGTATTAATAATGGCTTTATTGAATCAGCTCTTCGCCAGTCTATCAGTTCTTTATAGATGTCTCTTTTCATAATATATTTACCTTTTGGTCAAATTCCAATGCAAATATACGATAATATTGGTCAGAATCCAAGGTAAATATTAACAATAATTGGTCAGAATCCAAGGTATAATAATGGTATTTAGGGTCAAAATCCAAGGTAAGTCACTAAAACAATCTAGAATATCTATAGAGAACTCCTAATAATTACCTGAAAGAAAGGAATTAATAGAAGGCCCCTAAAGTAAATCATTAGCTAAATTCGCCAATTCAGATCGCTCTCCCTTTTCGAGTTTTATATGTGCATAAATCGGATGATGCTTTATCTTATCAATAAGATATGACAAGCCATTTGATTGAGAATCTAGATATGGAGTGTCAATTTGATAAACATCTCCTGTGAAAATAATTTTTGTGTTTTCTCCAGCTCGTGTAATTATAGTCTTTACCTCGTGAGGAGTTAGGTTTTGTGCTTCATCAACAATAAAAATAATATTTGACAAACTCCTACCACGAATATAAGCAAGTGGTGAGATTAGCAATTTTTCCTTTTCAAGCATAATATCAAAATTCTTATGCTCCTTATCATTCTCATTATATTGATTTTTGATAAATTTCAGATTATCAAAAAGAGGCTCCATATATGGATTAAGTTTCGTCTTAATATCGCCTGGCAAATAGCCAATATCTTTATTGCTAAGGGGCACAATTGGGCGCGCCATAAATATCTGTTTATATTCTCTTTTCTGCTCCAATGCTCCTGCCAATGCCAATAGTGTTTTTCCTGTTCCTGCTACTCCTTGCAAGGTTACTAATTTTACATCAGGATTCATTATGGCATGCAAAGCAAATACTTGCTCAGCATTTCGAGGTCTGATACGCTGTGCATTATGCTTCTCAACTCTTTCAATTAACCTTGTTATTGGATTATAATATGCTAATGCTGATGATTTTCCATTCTTTAGTATAAAATATTGATTAGGAAAAATATCCTTAATGTCTATTTCCTTTGGATCAATAAAACCTTCATCATAAAGCTTTACAATTATCTCAGAAGGCAAATCCTCAACCAAAAGCTTACCAGTATATAATTCTTCTACATTTTGAATTTTTCCCGTTTGAAAATCTTCGGCATTGAGATTTAGCGCCTTAGCTTTTAGTCTAAGGTTCACATCCTTACTAACCATGGTCACTTTGCAATCCGGATAATCCTTTTGCATTTTCAGGGCTGCATTCAATATTCGGTGATCAGGTTTATCATCGCCAAAAACTCTAATAGCATTATTATCGCCATTTACGAACTCGTTCATCACAACTATCATCCGCCCTTTGCCTTTGCCTTCCAAAGAAACCCAATCCTGTAGCACTCCATTTCCCGATAATTTATCGAGAATACGAATAAACTCTCGAGCTTCGAAATTTTTGGTTTCATTACCTTTTTTGAAGTTGTCAAGCTCTTCCAATACAGTAATTGGGATTGCTACATCATTGTCTTCAAAGCTATTTAAGGAATTGTGATTATATAAAATCACCGAGGTATCCAATACAAAAATCTTTTTCTGCTTTTTCTTGCGAGTCATAAGCTATTTTGTTGGTTTATGTTGGTAAATGTAGGTAAGTTTTAAGAAAATACGGTAAATAAAATTGGCGAAGTCTTAACAGAAGATAGTTAATAAAGTTAGTCTAATCAAATTGGTCCCTCAAGCATGATAATACTTTGATTGGAATATTCTTTCGTTTTTCCTTTAGTTTTTTGGGGTTATTGAGAGCTCGTAGGTTGGCGCTATACTCCTCATCCATAAACCCGATTTCCCCGCTTACTAATCATTCTATTTGGGTCGAAACTTGATGGGAATAAATTTTTTGGTAATATTTTCATTAAGATAGGTACTGTTAAAAAAGCCATTGGCATCACTAATACCACAAATGCAGGAATACTTTTTAATATATCGATTAGTTGAGATCTAACTTTTTCCTTTTCATCTAGGCTTAATGGCCGCTCTTGGGATATTTTTAGCAATTTTACCAGCTCTTTATTTTCATCAATTTCAATTTTTATCTGATTGCCATACTTTTTGCTAATCTTGGTCATTCGCTGTGCCATTCGCTTTGAAAGAACCAAATAGCTTTGTTTGGATTGCAAATAATGAACCTGTTGCCAATTTAACATTACAAACGATTCCACAGCAAAGCTGCTAGCTTCCAATTCCAGACTATCAAGATTCAATTTATCGGTGAGTTCCTCTAATATCAATTTTTCCGAATCCTCGGCACTATGATCTGCCCAAATGCTTAAAACTCCCAACTCAAGGAAATACTTTTTAAGCAGCCAATCTGAATCTTTCAGAAACCTTATAAGCTTTTCCATATCTGGAGAAACTTTCGCCTTTAAAGCTTCTTCTTTTTCAATTTTACTTAAATCTGTGGACTCAATAAAATAGTGGAAGAAGTTTATATTTTGGCTGTCACTATTATCAGCTAAATGAACAATTACTGATAAAAGAGAAATAATATTCTGTTGGATCTCTTTGCTCTGCTGCTGCAATGTTTCAGTACTTAAGTCTTGCTCCGATTTCAAATAATCAAGAAAAATGATTATGTCAGCAAACAGCAGAATATTTTGAAAAAACCCTCTCCAAAACTGAGCATTCCACTCTGATTTAACGGTAATTCTTTTTGCAATAATCCGCTCTAACTGCTGTTGATTACTTTTAGGTGCTCCTTCAAAGAAACCCTTTTTTGCATGCTTTGGATATAGTTTAAGGTAGAACTGATTAATCGCTTCCGAAGCTTTGGTTAAAGTATCACTATCTGGCGTATTTATATTATTATAAATACAATAGGTTGCCAAAAGTCCTTCTGTTAGTATAACTACTAGGCGCTCTTTTACAGGCCATGGCTCAGTAGCAACTTCGACCGAACTGGGAAGTGTAATAGGGTGACCATAAATAATTCCAGTGGGCTGTAGGTATTTATATATCTGCTTTTGACAAGTCCAATCATCACCAATAGGGAAACCCAACGAAATATCAGAACGCAAGTCAATATATCGCGCTAGCCAGTCTTTTTCTGTTGGATCCATTTGTATTGAATATTAATAGTATATGAGATAATCGAATACTTTTTAGTGTCAGCAATAAAACTTACTGTTTTAAAGTGCTTAGTCAGAAATTGGCGTTTTCTGGCAAGTATTAGTTAGTTGGTCTTTTAGGAATTTTCTTAAATCTCAATTTCATAACACCAAATATAGCTTCTTTAAAAATAGAACCGCTCATTTTGCTTGTTCCAAGGGTACGGTCGGTGAATATAATTGGCACTTCAACAACCTTATAACCCATTTTAACGGAGGTATATTTCATTTCAATTTGAAAAGCATATCCAATAAACTTAATTTTCTCAAGCCCTATATTTCTCAGAACATCAGCGCGGTAGCACATAAAGCCAGCAGTGGTATCTCTAATGCTCATACCGGTTATAATACGAACATAGGCAGAGGCATAATACGACATAAGAACACGCCCCATTGGCCAATTAACCACATTTACACCAGTAATATAACGTGAGCCAATTGCCACATCATTTCCTTGAACTGCAGTTGCGTCATAAAGCTTTTCAAGATCCTCAGGATTATGCGAGAAATCAGCATCCATTTCAAAGATATAATCATAGCCATTTTCCAGAGCCCACTTAAAGCCATGAATATATGCTGTGCCTAAGCCTAGCTTTCCCTTTCGTTCCTCAATATGTAGTCTATCAGGAAACTCTGGAATTATTCCTTTTATTATCGATGCTGTACCATCTGGGGAATTATCCTCCACCACAAGGATATCAAAATCTTTTTTCAATGAAAAAACCTTGCGGATTATTGCCTCAATGTTTTCCTTTTCATTAAAGGTCGGAATTATAACTATGCTATCGTTCACAATATTTTGGTTTTATAGTTTTGCAATAATAATAAATTAAATTGAAAGATAAAAAAATGCAAACTACGTTTTGTTGCTTTTCTTTAGCCTTTTGTTTTATTTCACGCAAAGATCGCAAAATAAATAGGATACAAAGTACGCTAAGTCGCTTCGCTCTTTGCTTTCGCTCATTCGCCCCATTCACATCTTCTCCTTTTCTCCCTTTCCCCTTTTCTCCTTCTACTTCCCCTCCGGATAATACCGACTATAGAACTGCCTATAACCTTCTAGGTCTTTAGACTTATATAGTCTGGAATAATTTCCTTCTGATATGATAAAATAGTTGCCACCATTTTTCTTTAGCATTACATAAAGTAAACTATTACGTCTTGCTGTTTTAAAATAGTTCATTGCAACGGCCTCATTCTTAAAATTACTCACACCTATTAGCAATATATTTGCATTAATAGGAATAGCTGAGACTGTAAGATTTTCAGTGCCAAAATATGTAGAATTATGATCCGAGATTCTATTTTTAAGTTCACTGATTTTCACATTTCGTTTATCTGCTAGCACAAGAAACATATGGGTCTCTTCTTCATTATAAACAAAAATAGAAGTTTCTTTTTCTTCCTCTACTTCACCCGTTTCGCCACCTTCTTTCCCTTTTCCTTTGGTAATATTACTCTTGGTTTGTAAAAGTGCAATCATTTCTACCGCCTTGGGTTTCACATCACTATCAGGATAATCATCTACTACTTTTTGTAGAGCTGCAATAAAAGCTGTAGTATCTCTTGTGCTTCCTACGCAAAGAGCATTTAGCATTTCAAATTTTGATAGTTCTCTTTTGTTATCAGGATAATCTTTCAAAGCCAAAGAGTAGTTCTGCTGTACTTTTGAATACTGCTTTGCTAAGTACAATTGATATGTTTCTTTGTATAATACTTTTACCTTATTAGCTTCTTTCTGAAGTTTCTTAAAGTAATCCGGATCCTGCAATAATTTCGCATAATCACTCTCTGGATATTCCTTTATTAGCTTTTTCTTATAGAAACGCGCATCAGATTTATTCCCTTCAACCATATATATACGATATAGATTATAATAAGCCTGATCTGTGTATTCGCCAGTAGGAAATCTGCGCAAAAGCTCATCAAAGCTTTCTGTTGCTTTTGGGTTATTCAAAAGTTTCTCTTTATATATTACTCCTACAGCAAACAAAGCATCCTCAATATAAACATTGGAAGTATCCATTGCCTCTTGCGTTAATGGAATATCTTTTAAATAATAATCTCGGCTTTTTTTATTGCTAGTTACTTTTGATTTCAACCCTGCCTCTGTTGTATCTGCCTCATCGCCTTCACTTTCGTCATCGAAGGAAATAACTGTTTTATCACTCAAACGCCAATTATCAACTAACTTCCTACTTCCCCACTTAGCAGAGAACTCCGAAAAGCCAGAGCTCACAGAACTGGGATTATAAAAATACCAAGAAGCTTTTCCTTTCTGAGTTACTGATTGCATCTCCTTAGGATTATTCATCCTATTTTCTTGCATAAACTGCAAAGTTGCTAGTCGGTCCTGCTCCTCTTCAGCACGCTTTCGCTCTGCTTCAATCTCCGCTGCAATAAACCCATCAATAAGCTTATTTCTTTTGCTTTCGGACATATTTGCTAATGCTTGTAAGCTATCCTCTGTTTGAATTATAATAAGATTACTTACCAAGTCAGTGAGAACTTTCTTTCTATAATCCAGTTTATCATAATCAGGATAGTCTTTAGGCAAGAATAGCATTGTGCTATCGTAATAAGACTGTGCGCTAGTATATTTCTCATTATCGAAATATATTTCAGCCAATTTTAATGCACTAAAAGCTTTTTGTTTATTATTACTTACGCTTAATAATACCGACTTCTCAAGATATTCTATTGCTAAAGGTTCTTTCTTCTCTTTCAATGCTATTTCAGCTAGCACATAATATATCTGATCTTGATATTCTTCATTTTTAATATCCTTAAGCATTTTATTAAGCTGCTTAATAACTACTCTTGAGTCGCCACCATCATAACATTTTGCCATATTCATTCTGGCATTAAAATCCATTTCATATGTTGGATTCTTCTTCAAAACCATTAGGTAATGCTGTATGGCTGGCTTAAACTTGGCCTGATCTTGCTCTAATTGACCTAAAATAAAAAGTAATCGAGCTTTCTCTTTCTTTTTCTTAGCTCTATCAATACCCTTCTTAAGGTATGGAATTGCAGCCTCATAATTTCCTTGGCGCAAATAAACATCAGCATATACCAAAGGAATCATTCTGAAGGATTCCTTGCTAACTGCGCCGCTACTTACTTTCCTATTTATTGCATCTAGCTGCGAAATTGCATTCTCGTAATTTCCTTGAATACTTTCAATTAAAGCAATCCACATTTGTGCATCTTGCTTTACATTTTCCTTCGGATATTTATTTACAACATATTTAAAAATCTGCTTTGCTGTACCATATTCATGTTTATAAAACCTAGCCTTACCCATCATTAGGTAGCTATAATATACCCATTGTACATGCTCTTTCTTGCCAAAATACATACTATGTTTATGTACCACTATGGAAGCTTTCATGATCGTACGATCCAATCCAGTGGTTTCTGTCATTACACTTTCTGATGTTCCCAACGGAAAAACTTGCAGTATTTCAGTATAGTCATCATGATGGTCAAGGGCGATATTTTTCACTGCTGCCTTAAGCGACTCACTTCCATTAAAATAAGCATTATAATGACCAGTAAGATTATGATAAACCCTACGATTCCATTTGTTCTTTTTTGTAGAACAGGAATTACCAAGGAAAATCATCATGATTCCCAAAAACACTAATATATGTATGTTGCGTATTTTCAACAGTTTAACGAATTCTAAAGTTATTGTTATCAATAAACAGATAAAAGACAAAATTATTTCATTTATTGCTATGTTTTATGATAAAATAATTAAATATTTATGTTCTTATAAAATAATTGACAAGTATCATGCGCATTACTATAAATTGATATGCAAATTTATTGGCAAAACAAGAAAAGCTAATTACTTTTGTGGCTCAATAAAGTCAGCCAAAATTCTAAACTTATGAAACCAACACATATTGAACATATCGGCATAGCCGTTAGTAATCTTGAGGAAAGTATTGCCTATTACGAAAACGTATTAGGGCTCGAGTGCTATGCTATAGAGGAGGTAAAAGATCAGAAAGTAAAAACAGCTTTTTTTCAAGTTGGAGATACTAAAATTGAATTATTAGAATCTACTGATAGCGATGGCCCTATTGGAAAATTTGTAGAAAAAAAAGGACCAGGAATGCACCATATTGCTTTTGCTGTTGATAATGCCGATAATGCACTGAAAGATATTGAAGCTAAAGGCATTCGACTAATTGATAAGCAAAGCAGACAAGGCGCTGAAGGCCTTAAAATAGGTTTCCTTCACCCTAAATCTACTGGAGGTGTTTTAACAGAAATTTGTAGCAAATAAAATATTGAAGGGGATTTCAAATTCTCTTTTTTTTACAATACAATTGTTATTGAAATAACGAATTATATGAAAAATCAAGAAAAAGTTAATAATCTTATTGACCGTCGTAAAGAGGCTCAACTAGGTGGTGGCGAAAAGCGCATTGAATCACAACATAAAAAAGGGAAATACACTGCAAGAGAACGTATTGATATGCTGCTTGACGAAGGTAGTTTCGAGGAATTTGATATGTTTGTGGAACATCGTAGCACTAATTTTGGTATCGATAAAACACATTAT
Source organism: Bacteroidales bacterium (assembly GCA_029935325.1). Lineage (GTDB taxonomy): Bacteria > Bacteroidota > Bacteroidia > Bacteroidales > UBA1556 > UBA6267. The sequence continues at coordinate 3,502 of JAOZKO010000001.1, read as the reverse complement.
GCTGGAGATGGTGTTATTACTGGTCATGGAACAATTGACGGAAGGATTGTTTTTATCTACTCACAAGATTTTACTGTTTTTGGTGGATCATTAAGTGAGACCTTTGCTCAGAAAATATGCAAAGTAATGGATATGGCGATGAAGGTTGGCGCTCCAATTATTGGCATCAACGATAGCGGAGGGGCAAGAATTCAGGAAGGAGTAAATAGCTTGGCAGGTTATGCCGAGATTTTCCAAAGGAATATCATGGCCTCAGGAGTCGTTCCTCAAATCTCAGCTATTTTTGGACCTTGTGCTGGAGGGGCAGTTTATTCCCCAGCCCTTACTGATGTGGTAATTATGAGCGATAAAACTAGCTATATGTTTGTAACTGGTCCTAAGGTTGTAAAAACTGTAACAGGTGAGATTATTGAAACCGAAGAGCTTGGTGGAGCCAATGTTCATGCTAGTAAATCTGGTGTTGCACATTTTAGGGCTGATGACGAAGATGAAGGTTTAATGCTAATAAGAAAAACATTAGAATTTCTACCACAGAATAATTTAGAAGACCCTATACAAACAGTTTGTACTGACCCTATCGATAGAATTGATGATGTACTAAATGATGTTATTCCTGAGAACAAAGCTGAGGCTTATGATATCAAGAACATTATTTATACTATCGTTGATAAGCAGGAATTCTTTGAGTTTCAGCGCCATTATGCCAAGAATATTGTTACTGGTTTTGCCAAATTTCATGGAATGCCAGTGGGAATTGTTGCAAACCAACCAAACTATTTAGCAGGAGTATTAGATATTGATGCTTCTAGAAAAGCGGCAAGGTTTGTTCGATTCTGCGATGCATTTAATGTTCCTATTGTTACATTAGTTGATGTTCCCGGATTTTTGCCTGGCAGCAAGCAAGAGCATGGTGGAATAATTACTCATGGAGCAAAATTAATGTTTGCATATGGAGAGGCAACAGTGCCAAAAGTTACAATCACTCTACGTAAATCCTATGGTGGTGCTCACGATGTTATGAGTTCAAAGCAATTGCGTGGTGATATAAACTATGCATGGCCAACTGCTGAAATTGCCGTAATGGGATCCAAAGGAGCAGTTGAAGTGCTTGAAGCAAGAAGTATTAGTAAAATGACCGCAGAGGAAGCACAAGCATATATTGCTGAAAAAGAAAAAGAGTATAACGACAAGTTCGCAAATCCTTATGAAGCTGCTAAGTACGGCTATATTGATGACGTTATTGAACCTCGTAATACTCGTTTTAGAATTATTAGAGCTTTAAAAACTTTGGCAGGCAAGAAGGATACAAATCCTCCTAAAAAACATTCAAATATACCTTTATAAATATTTATTATCATGAAAATATTTTTATTGTCGAATATGGAATATGGAATAATGGTAAGCATAGTAGGCTACCTAATTGTATTGTCAGCATTGACATTTCTATTTGCTGTTTATTCTTTTGTGCCAAAATTACTAAATGCATATACGCGACAGCAGCTTAAAAAAGAAGGAAAGAAATGTGCTGAGACAAATACATTAGATCTTAGTGGAGACGAAAGTGCCGCTATAGCTACTGCAATATATTATATCCTTAGCGAACATCACGACTTGGAAAGCGGCACAATTACAATTAAGAAAATATCAAAGCGATATTCTCCTTGGAATTCCAAGATATATAGTATGAATAATTATAGAAAATAGTGTTTTTATCTAAACACAAAAAGATATAGAATTATGAAGAAATTCAGTTTTAAAATACGTGGGCATAAATACGATGTGGAGGTTTTAAATCAAAATAGAAATATTGTTGATATCGAAATTAATGGCTCACAATATAGTGTTGAACTAGAGCATGAAATTCAGGTAAAGAAAACACCAACTTTAGTACGAGCTGCTGTACAAACTCATAAAACCATACAAAAGAAAGAGCAAACAAGTAATTATCTAGTAAAATGCCCTCTTCCTGGTAATATTATGAATATATCGGTTAATGTTGGTGATCAGGTAAATATAGGCGATAACCTATTGATGTATGAAGCTATGAAGATGGAAAATGTAATTCTTTCCGAAAAAAGTGGCAAGGTCACTAAAATCCTTGTAAACACTGGCGATGCTGTATTGCAGGATACTGTTTTGATTGAAATAAGTTTGTAATTTTAAAGCCATATACACATGAAATACTGGAGAAAATTAATGACCATATTTGTGGCTCTAGCCATTATTGCTATTGTTTCGCAAAGTTTTGGTCTTTCTGATATTCAAAGCAAGGATAGCAAACTTTCCAAAACTGAAACTACTATTAATACGCATGAAACTACACCCAATTCTATTGAATCTAGCGAAGCAGATGGAATTAATTTCGATGGTGTTAATCAGTTTTTTGATTATTCGGGTTTTACCAATGCAACATGGGGACACCTAGTTATGATTCTCGTGGGATTGTTTTTTATCTTTCTAGCCATAAAATACGATTACGAACCTCTACTGCTTATTCCCATAGGATTTGGAGTTCTAATTGGTAATATCCCTTTTCTTGAAGGTGCTGGATTACAATTAGGAATTTATGAGCAAGGCAGTGTAATGAATTACTTATACAAAGGAGTAACATTAGGAATTTATCCTCCATTAATTTTCCTTGGTATTGGTGCCATGACCGATTTCTCCTCTCTTATTTCTAACCCTAAACTAATGCTCCTAGGAGCAGCGGCTCAAATCGGTATCTTTATTACTTTCTTGGGTTCTCTTGCCATGGGTTTTCTTCCTCCCGAAGCAGGAGCAATTGGAATTATTGGTGGTGCCGATGGTCCTACAGCGATATTCCTATCCTCGAAACTTGCCAATGGAATTAATTTTTATGATGGAGTACAAGTAAAAAACCTAATTGGCCCTATTGCCATCGCTGCATATTCGTATATGGCTTTAGTTCCTGTTATTCAGCCTCCTATTATGCGACTTTTAACTAATAGCAAGGAGCGTATTATACGAATGAAGCCACCAAGAGTAGTTCCTAGATTCGAGAAAATACTTTTTCCTATTATCGGTTTTCTACTTACAGCGTTTATTTCACCAAGTTCTATTCCTCTCTTAGGAATGCTGTTTTTTGGCAATTTACTAAAGGAGAGTGGTGTTACTAAGCGATTGGCAGAAACTGCTCGCACATCAATGATTGATATAGTGACAATATTACTAGGAGTAACTGTTGGTGCATCAACTCAGGCAACCGTGTTTTTAAAGGATACTTCCTTGATGATTTTTGGACTCGGAGCAGCAAGCTTTATTGTTGCCACCGCAGGAGGCATTTTATTTGCTAAGGTTATGAATCTTTTCTTAAAAGGTGATAATAAAATCAATCCGCTTGTGGGAGCAGCAGGAGTTTCTGCAGTACCCGATAGTGCTAGGGTAGTACAAACCGAAGGATTAAAATATGACCCCAATAATCACCTGCTTATGCATGCCATGGCTCCTAACGTATCTGGAGTAATTGGTAGTGCAGTGGCTG
>JAOZKO010000275.1 GCA_029935325.1 Bacteroidales bacterium | reverse complement strand
TGAAGTTATTACATCCTTACCCGTTTTTTCTTCTATTTCTTTTCGAGTATTTCCTTCTATAGTTCCACCTTGTTTAGCAATTTCTTTGTTTTCTGAAAATGTTTTAACATCGGTAAGTATCATTTTACCGTCACTTACTAATAATTTCAAACGGCTACAATTTGTAGCCACTACACTTCCTTCCTTTATTAATCGAGTTTTTATATGCTTAAGTGTAATAAGTAATATTTATTCCTTCTCTGGTTTTATCTTTACTATTTGTCCATCTTTAGAAACAACCAATACACTATTATTTCTCCTTTTCATTTCAAGAAGTTTTTCGTACGTTTTGTTTAATCCTTTCAAAACCTTTTCTCTAATATCATCTATTTGCTCCTTAGTTCCCATAATATCCTTTTTTAAGATTTGTCCAATTCAGTTCATTTTTAATGTTTTCAACGCCCTTTTGCCCCTCAGCTAAAATATCAAATGGAGATTTTGAATTATCAATAAACATCCAATAATCAGCAATTGGAATATATAAATTAAACATATTGCTAATTCCTAAATCATATCGTCTTCTTATTGTTCCCTCTGGAATATCGTGTCAACCTACTTTATTAGGATTAAATGGCGATAATCCTTTTGCTATTTCATCTGCATTTACAAATTCATTGCAATCCAACATTTCAGGTAAAATAGTATAAGAAGCTGTTGTTTTACCAGCTCTATTACATCCCGATATGATATATAACCTTTTCACATTACAAATTTAAGGAATTATTCAATCAATCCTATATTTTAATCCAAATTTATAAGCTTCCTATAATATTTCAAGTCGAAATTATTGAAATAGAAGTATTTTGAACATATTATTTATAACCTCTTCCCCGATAAAAAAAACGGGGTAAACTGTCTAAAAATCGACTATAATAGTTTTTATTCTTTAATTAGCCTAATTACAGATTTCTTATCTTCGGATTCAATTATCAACAAATAAACTCCAGCGGGCTCTTCTAGTGTAAAATTTAAAAGTTGACTATCGTTATAAGTTTTGGACTGGATTAGTCTTCCTCCTAAATCTGTAATCTTAATGGTAATTGCTTTGTAGTTTGCTCCTAAGTCAATTGCGAAAGTCCCATTTGTAGGATTAGGGTAAACCAAAAGCTCATTTCCAAAATCATTTTCTATAATGCCAATGTCTACTACAGAGTAGCATATTGAAGTATCTGTGCATCCATTCTTTACAACAACCACTGCATAGTCACCATTGACTGTTGCGGTATATGATTGGTTTGTAGCCCCACTAATCACAGTCATACTTGGGCAGTTTAGCCATTGATAGTTTGCTCCGATTTCATCAGCCGCCAATAAGGCTCCAAGTTGAGTTACTGATAAATTTACTGTATTAATAGTAAGATTAAGCATTATTACTGAGTCGCAACCTGCTGAGCTGGTAAGTGTATGCATTGCTGTATTGTTGGGGGTTGCGTAGGTGTTTCCATCAATCCAAGTATATGGGCCGCAAGAGACAATAGTATCTATTGTAATATCAAAACAAGGAGTGATTTCTTGCATATACATAAGATTCCAAGCAGTTTCGTGGCCAATCTTATGAGACATCCATGTACGCCATTGGGCAGAATTTTGATTCAAAGGCTCAACAGCACAATTGAATGCACAATTGCTAGTGAGCATGGTGTACATAAATGATCCTATTGCCTTATTAAGGTCTTCACTCATATGCCAATTATCACTGTAAATTTCTATGCTAGGGATTTCTTCCGTTAGCTGAGCGACCAAAGTACGTATAGGAACGGTACGTCCAAAAGGCAATTCCGACTGTCGGACCATATGCAGGGCTACACCCAAATCTGTTTCAACATCACTCTCAGATACTCGCTTATCTATCCCATACAGCATTGTTGTTTCTCCAGTACTTTTATCGTCCTGCAAAGGAAAACCAAAGGAAAAGTCAAAGCTCGACGAATCAATCTGGTATTCTTTAGTTCCGCCTCCCATACTCGATCTTCCATAATTAAAGTGAATAGGAGGGGTTGCGCCAAACTGAAGTGTTTCTGAAGCATTTGAAAAGACCCACTGCAAGCCATTTAGGATTCCATCCTCCGTGCTTGTGCCTGTATGATTGTAGATCAAAGTTGAATCACTGATTTCACAACTCTTAAAAGGGGAGATAAAGCTTCGATTACCAACATAATGGGTCTGGCTCATCTGGTTGATTAAAGTAGATTGGGCTGTGTCTGCCAGTTGATCATCGTAAACATATAGCGACGAGGAGGCACTCTTATTGTAGATTTGAGAGTAAATTGCTGCCGCAGCTATATATGCACCGTTTGGTGTTGGATGCGCATTCGCACTATCTTTCTTGCCAGCAGGCAATGCATCCCAAGCAAGGCCTGCAGGAACGGTCTGTAGCGGTACTTTAGCACCGTCAGCAGTACGGTAGGTAAATTCTTCGAAATGGCCAATGAATGTATCATCCTTTGGCCACACCATTAGCAATAGCGGAATAGCACCACCTTCATTGACTTTTGCTGCTATTTTGTTGACCCCCAGAGAATAGTAACCAGGTATATTAGATACGATATATGGGTCTGCTCCAATTACAACGTAGTCCCAATCTACACCATTATTTCCACTTAAGTTACTCATTCGCATATTATGGCCATCAGGCCAGTAGTAGTATTGAACAAGAGAATGGCAGTAATAATCGAGGTTTAAAGTTAACGCACCACCAACACCAGTGGTGACATTTTTGGTTTTATAAACATCTTCGGCAACCACATTTACATTAATAGAAATAGATGTGTCGGCCGATAATATACTCTGTAACTCTATAGTAATTTGGTCTGGAGAAAAGGCTTCGGTGCTGTCCTTAATCGATTCATTGGTGCCAATTATTAAGATATTTAGAGTTCCGTCTCCGTTAATGTCCGATTTGTAAGAACTCTTGAAACTCTTTGTAAAGTTTTGAGCATGTAATATTGATGTAAATAACAATATACTTACCAATGCTGTTGTAAAAGTGTATTTTGATTTCATTTGTATATCTAGATTACGTATTAAAATTTGTTAATTATTCTGTATTTAAAGCAATATAACTATAGAGAAAGCAATTAAAAACAAGAATACTAACCAATTCCCATTCATTATTTTAACTTCTTCTTTTCTCACATAAACTTTAATAATATCACTTACTATCATTGACTTATTATTAATTGAAACACAACCATCAGCTTTATGAAAAACAATTTTATTCCCTTGTTGATGTAAATATTTTTCTATTAGGTCAAGACAGCCTTCTGATTTAATCTCCCAAAATCTTCAGTTTTAAAAGTTGACCAAAATTGAATTGGTAAAAGTATCATTATTTCATATTCTATTAAAAGAAAATATTTTCATATTTAGTGTCAGCAAGCACTACTTAATAAAGTTCTAATAAATACAAGGGGTTTTAGCAATTTATAAAATAACCTTTGCACTTCTTTGTTATTAGAAAACATTATAATACACATTTATTCATGGTTTTATGTGTTTTTCAGCAGACCCTATCTGTCAATACTCAACCCCACATGGACCTTCAAATTCATAAATAATTAATTTTAATAAAATGCATTTTATAAATAGTTAATAATCAATCCGATACTTAGATTGGGTTTTTCGAGGGCAAGGTATGTTATAACGAACTAAATTGAATCCTAGAAATAATCTAATTCTTAGACATTATAACAATTAAAATCTTAAATCCGGCCTATATACGACTTCAATCATTATAAAGTCTATTACAAAAACTAAAGATACAAAAATTACTTCTTGATAGAATTAATTCACTAAATATAGCAATCGCCCTTCGGAAAAACATGGGTTTTCCGAGCAAATGGTCTTTTGTTACGGACTTTTTGCCTTCTCCTTTAAATTCTGTGGGCGTAACTATTTGAGATAAGTGATTTGTAGATGTAAATTCAACTATTTATTTTAAACAAATACAGTAACTAATCAGTTTAGCAAACTCTTTAGTTTCATCCGATAGCTATCGGATTTGT
>JAOZKO010000274.1 GCA_029935325.1 Bacteroidales bacterium | reverse complement strand
TTTGCTTACTATTGCCAAGGGGAATTGTGTATTTTAGTAGGGTGATTAGTTACGAAAATTTGTTAGAAGAATCAATACTTACCCTTAAAGGAATCACTACGGAACTCGCTGATTTTTTCAACGATAACTTTTTAGTGAAAAATATTCAGCAATTGGCTTCATTTGCTCCATATCTTGAAGCCAAATCACTAATGCTAAATAAAGATGACAAATTTAAAGAGCCACCTTCTGCTCCGTCTGAACTTATACCTGAAATTATAGGTTCCTCATCAGCATCAATTAATTTTAGCTCAATCATTCGGGAAGTTGACCTTAACGAACTAGAGTTAACTCAGGATTATACTCGTCCGCCAATATCGCCTGCAAGTACACTTTTTAATTTCAATAGTAAAGGTACACTCTACCTCGGTTATGTGGCAGGGCATACCCAAAAATGGGTCAATATGGGTACACATCTCGGAGAAATAATCCATAGTATTCCTCTGGCACCTGGAGAATCTAGAAATATCAGTCTACTTGATTGGAAAAGGCGTCAACAGACCCAAAAAGAGGAGGATACTACTCTACGTGAATCGTTAATTAGTTCACAAATCCACAAAAGGGCACTTGATGAAGTGACTCGTGCCGTAGCCGAAGAACATCAATATGGTAAAACCAATACAGTATCTAGTAATGCGGTAACATCGGGTAGTTTTGTAGCTGCAGGAAGTGCAGTTGGTGGTGTTGCTGGTGGTGTCACTGGTGGAATTATTGGTGGTGTAACCGGTGGAGTTACTGGATTAGCAGTTGATACTGCTCTCTTGGGTATGGATCTTGGTGCAGGAACTATTACAGGGACTGTTGGTGGTTCTATTGTTGGTTCTGCCGGTGGCGCACTTGTAGGATCTGCTGTAGGTGCAGCAGCAGGGGGAATAATCTATTCTGGTGCTACTGCTTTAGGAATGATAGAGAGCAGTAGCGAAGGGGATAGGAACATAATTGGCAAATTGCAGCAAAATATAATGCAAAGAACCAGCCAAAAATCTTCTTTAATTCGATCATTATGGTCTACAGTAGTTCTGGAAGATGTTGAATCTGAAAATCAAAAGATTTCTACAACAAACATCACCAATTATAATCATATGCACGCTATGACCGTGCAATATTATGAAGTACTTCAGCATTATCGTGCGGAAATATCTTTTACTAGAGCAACCCCTGTAATTTTTATCCCTTTTACACCTATGAATTTTGATTTTGATCAAATCTCATTTTTATGGCATTATCTTGAAAATGAAATTAAAAAGTTACTACCAAATGCAGAGGATATTATAGATAATGCATTTACAGAAATCAAGGAGCCAGATATTCCTGCAGAAGGTCTTACATTATTTCATTATGCAACAACAAAGTTAAAAAATATTACCATTAAGGTTACTTCTAGGGCTCAATTTGGTGCGGACTTGTTTGCACCTGATGTTCATATAAAAAAGCATGATGGCTCATACAAAGGTATTGTTAGAGATGATGATAATCCAGGCAATGGCGTTGCTGTCAAAGATTGGGGTGTAGAAAGAACGGATTATTATGTGAAACAATTTACGAATGAGCTTAAGCTCAACAGTATTGGACATATAAAAATTACCGAGAATGCTTTATTTGAAACAACTGTTACCGTAAAAATAGAAGCACTTATTGATGATAACGGTAATGAAAAAGATTTGTATGACGAAGGTTCAAATCTTGGAACTTATACATTTCCTACGACAACTGCTAAGAACAGTAAGTTATTTCCATGGAACCCAGCCCAATTATTAAGTGATCAACAGGAACCAGCTTCAAACTATGAAACAAATCGCATTCAATATTTAACAGAGCTTGACAAAAGAAATAAAGCACGTCAACAAATTATTGAAATCATCCGCTGGAAGCGATTTCACTTTACTCAGATAATACTTAATCAACTTGACCCGGAAGAGTTATATTTAGTTTTGGATAACCTTCAGGTTAAATGGAAAGGGTTTAAAGTTAATCTCAATTCTATTGCTCATACTATACCGATTGGTGCAAATAAGAATGGAGTTCTCCTTAAATTAAAATACCTTCCGGAACAGATCTATAGTACCCCTCAGAAACTTATTACTAAAGAGAATAACCATATATTTCCAGATTTTCATAATCATTATGATTATGACAAAGTGAACAAAAACCCACTAAATGGTTCAGAACTAATCAAGCTGATAATGTACGCTAAAAATATTAAGGATTGGTCAGAATCAAACCAGGAAGAGTTCCATGTTGAAGAAGATTTGTTTTTACCTACATCAGGTGTTTTTGCTGAAGCAATATTAGGTAAATCAAATTCTGCTGAAAAATTAGATATGACAAGATTTTTTAATTGGCAGGATTCACCAATTCCAAATAAAGCTCCAGAAATTCTGCCTACTGATCCCAATCAAGATCGACATCATGAGGGAAATGTTGACATCAATATACCTGAAGGAACTTTAAACATGGTGAATCCTATTAGCTATCCTATGCCTACGAGTTTGACAGAAACATTGAGAGCTGTTCAAAATGGCAACATCTTTCGAGATATGTCTAAATCAGACCAACTAGTTGACATAGTAAGTAAACTTACTCAATTATCAGGAGAACTTGGTAAAGCTGCAAGTCAAATGACTGGAGAAGCAGCCATTAAGGCTATGCAAACAGCAGAAAACGTAGGTGAAACAGCAGCTGATTTGAGTAAATCCTTCCTTGAGAATAATTCCTCTCAAGGAAGTTCCCCTGGCGATATGACTGAAAAAGGAGCAACTTTAAATGAAATACAAAAAATGCTTGATAATGTAAAAGATGCTACATCGGAAGGTGATCAAAACTCACAATATACGAATGATGGTGAAAACCTTTCAACACCAGAAGAAATTCCTCCTAATAATGCAGATGAAGGTGTCTCTAGGAATGATCTAGAACAAGCCAAACTTAATAGTATGGGCGTTGGGAAAAATTCTCAAAATTCTCCCTTCTCAGAAACAAAATCAGAAAATAATGAAGTCTATAATAGGACTGATGCGGAACCAGTGATTGCAGAATATACTGATGCTATTCTCATATATTTCAATACATGGGATAAGCATTCAAGAAAAGCAATAACGGAATTTTACAATTATATGACTTATGAAGCTGACGAAAAAGTAAACCCAGATTATGTGGGTGTTATAGAGAAGACTATCTATGCTCAAGGTAAGGAGTTATTGATTTCGAAGCTCCCAATTGGTATTCAGGACGTAAGCAAAATTTTAGTTGGGATATTTGAAGAAGTATATAGTGAAAGTATAAGGGCAGAAAATGCCAACAATGAACTTCAACAATCTCTTTCCCTAGAAGCTTATATGACAAAAATCGAGAATACTCAGGAAAAATTCACTGAAATGATAGCTAATGGTAATATATCTCTAAAACGTAAGCTGATGGACTATTATCTTTCATTACCTCTTTCTGGAAATCAAAGAATGGATTTTATTAACGATATCAACATGGTACTTTTAGATTGGGACTATAACGGTTTACATTGGGCTTCGCCAGACTTACTGGAACTACAATTATATGAAGGATTCATCAACCATTCATTTGAGATCAGTGAAAACTTTGATTGGCAATTAATGCCAGAGAATCCATATAAGTCAGGTATAATTGTGATAGAATGGAAAGTTGAAAATACCCCAATTAAAGCAGACACTGCTACAATTGTTGGACCTTTAGCAAAACAGGTTGCTAGAGGTTTAAATAAGGTTTTTTCCACTATAGATAAAGACATAAATAAGCTCAAATGCAACAAATGGTTTATTGCACGTGGTAAAAATGGTGATGAAAGATTTCAACGTAGAGCAGCTCTAATTTCTAAGCATGGAAGAATTAATACTAATTTTGGTATTACGCAATATTGGAATGATCCACTAAATAATTGTTTACCACAAGTAGACAGCTTCAAGGCCTAACCAAGTCATTTTGCAAAATGTACTTTCAGTGCAACCTGTCTCTCTAAATGCATGGTTGGTACTTGCCGTAGTTGCTCTTGGTCTGGT
>JAOZKO010000273.1 GCA_029935325.1 Bacteroidales bacterium | reverse complement strand
CTCTTAAATAGTTACGATTATTCTTACTGGAAAATGCTAAGGTAAGCCAGTCATTCCTGACCGCTTAATTTGCGAGCAAAGCGACTTTAATCTGTGAGAATCTCTTAAATCTGTGTCATCAGTGTTCTTATATTACTATAATTCAAAATTACTGCAAACAAAAAAAGCACCAAGAATAAATCTGGTGCTTTTGAATATGTGTGGTTGATTAAATCTATTCTGCAGTTTTCTTTTTACTATCCAAGAAAGTGAAATCATTTAAACTAATTTCTGTGCGATACTGCTTTTTGCCTTCTTTATCTTCCCACTTATTTGTAGTTAGACGACCTTCCACGGCTATAAGTGCGCCCTTTTTTAAATACTTCTCTACAACGCCTGCTTGAGCACCCCATGAAACAATATTATGCCACTCGGTAGATTCTACTTTTTCACCATCTTTTTTATAGCTCTCGTCTGTTGCTAACGAAAAGGATACTTTTTTGCTTCCGCTATCGAAGTTAAAAATTTTAGGATCATCACCTATACGTCCGATTAACTGTACTGAATTTCTTAAATTTCTCATGATTATAAATTTTAATGTGATTAATAAATTATATGATTTAATTTCTGCTTTCACCATTATGATGAATTGACGATGCAAAAGTATATCAGCGAGTATGCCCGACTCGGTTAATAAACAATTGCTTCCGTTTAGCATTCGTTTGTTGTCGTTTGTTGTCGGATATATAGCTCTGTTTGTAGATTTTGATAAAACTAATTAATCAAGCATTTTTTAGTAGATTTTTCATAAAAAATTAGGGTTTGATATTAAAAGCAAGTTTTCTGCTCTAGTAAATTCCCTAAACTTCCTAATAAAACCAAATTCTGTATCTAACAAATCCACATGAATTATCCATACTTGCAAAAATTGTTTACATTTGTTCCAAATTACACTAAAATCACAGCATGTACGAACAATTACAAACATTAGATAATATCAGGCTTAACTTCAATCCTGATGGACTTTTAGCATTAAATATTACTCTGGGAGTAATCATGTTTGGAGTAGCATTAGGTATTAAGCTTGAAAATTTCAAGGGGATTTTTACAAAACCTAGAACCATTGTTATTGGCTATATCTCCCAATTTTTCCTTTTGCCATTCATTACTTTTCTTATTACTGTTCTTTTAAAAGATTATATTACACAAGGTATTGCTTTAGGGATGATTTTAGTGGCAGCTTGTCCTGGAGGAAATATCTCAAATTTTATTTCATCACTTGCCAAAGGCAATGTGGAGCTTTCTGTTAGTATGACAGCATTAGCTACCGTTTCAGCAGTTATTCTTACTCCATTCAATTTTGCCTTTTGGGGAGGTTTATATATGCGTTACTCTGGACAAGTTGGAGCGGATGGACTGCTTCAACCTCTACAAATTGATACTACACAAATGTTTATTTCTGTATTCATTTTACTAGGTATTCCTTTGATTTTAGGAATGATATTCTCATGGAAATTACCGAAGATTACCAAAAAAATAATGAAGCCTATTCAAACTATTTCTATTCTTATTTTTATGGCTTTTGTAACTATAGCTTTTATTAAAAACTACGAATACTTTATACAATACATAAAGTGGGTAATGATAATTGTGCTAATACATAATGCTGTAGCTCTTTTAACAGGATTTAGTTTTGCTTCCATATTCAAAACCGATAAAAAATCTCGTAGGAGTATTACCATCGAAACAGGAATTCAGAACTCAGGTCTAGCATTAGTTTTATTATTTAATGAAGATATTTTCTCCCCAGAATTACCCTTGGGAGGTATGATTTTTATTGCTGCTTGGTGGGGAATCTGGCATATGGTTTCTGGATTAGGCCTTGCTGCTTTTTTTACACGATTCTCCCCAGACAAAATATAAATTCCTATATAATGCGGAAACCCAAAATACTTATTATAAGTGCAACAAAAATGGAAGCTGAGGAGCTCCTAAGTTTGCAAATAAATAAATTATCTGAAAGGCTTTTTGAACTGGAATACAAAACTCTAAGATTAGACCTACTTATTACCGGTGTTGGAATGACCGCAATGACATATCACTTAGGAAAGCAACTCCAAAACAATACTTATGATTTTACCATTTTAATAGGCATTTCAGGAGCATATTCAACTCAGACAGAATTAGGAGAAGTGGTGAATGTAGAAAGTGAGCGTTTTGCAGATTTGGGAATTCTGAATGGAGATCAATTCACAGATCTTTTTGATATGAAACTCAATGAAAAAGATGTTTTTCCTTTTGAAAATAAAGTCCTTAAAAATTATACTCTAATAAATAATGATAGTATTCTTGCCCTCAAGACATACCATGGAAATACTGTTCAAACCATAAGACCAAACATTATTAAAGGTATTCAAAACAATACTGATGTGGAAAGTATGGAAGGAGCTGCTTTTTTCTATATTTGTTTGCAGGAGAGAATTCCATTTGTACAAATTAGAGGTATTTCAAACTATGTTGGTGAGCAAAACAAGCAGCTTTGGGATATTTCTTTGGCTGTTAAAAATCTTAATAAAGTAATTATAGAAACTATTGAAGTTTGGGCATAAACCTATAACTGTTTTACATTTCTAATCCACTCTGGCATTTCTGCAATTTCTGGTTTTTTACCATAAAATACATCATCCAATTTTAATGCACCCACTCTAAATATTGATGAGTTTTTGATGCCAGCACGAATTGCATTATGAAGGAAATTATCAGGATGCGAAAAGGGGCAAACGCTTATACATCTTCCGCAATCGGTTCCCAGAGTAGTCCACAAACTAAAACAAGCTTCTTGATTTATCTGCCAGCGCAATACTCCATCTATGTCTTCTCTATCCAAAAATGAGATTGCTTGACTTGGGCAATTTTCTGCACATTTTTTGCATTTTACACAAAAGTCAATCATTGAAAAATCATGAATCGGTTTATCCATATTAAGAGGCAAATCAGTTGTTACCACTGCTATTCTCACTCTTGGTCCTAGGTTTTTAGTCATCAGCAAACCCATTCTGCCAATTTCGCCCAAACCAGCATCACGAGCAACCAAAGGACAAACCACCTCATAGTTGCCATCAATATGTGCCCTTGCTGCATAACCAAACTTTCTAATGAAATTTGCCAATTGAATAGCAATTTTTCCAGATTCCAAATATTGCTGACCCGATTCCATAACAATACTAGCATTTGGAGCAGCAGCAACCATTTCCTTGCTCATTTCTACAGTTATAGCAATTGCAAATTTATGCTGCTTTTTATATTCTTTTCCATAACGGTCTCCCCTGCCGCCAACAGAATAAATATGATAATCCTGAAGTTCGGTAATACCACATTCTTTAGCACCCGATTTCTTCATCCAACTTTTGATATAGCTTGTTATTTGCGAAGCATCAGTATTTGTTTTAGTTGGATTTATTGTGCCATCTACTTTATCTTTTAAAGCATCTATGGTTTCGAAACTAGCTTGAGAGGA
Organism: Bacteroidales bacterium; assembly: GCA_029935325.1. Taxonomy (GTDB): domain Bacteria; phylum Bacteroidota; class Bacteroidia; order Bacteroidales; family UBA1556; genus UBA6267. The sequence goes on along the minus strand of JAOZKO010000273.1, from coordinate 578 downwards.
CGCAAAGAGTATAGGATTATAATAATTGGATTTAGAATTTAATAATCCCGGGTTTTTCCTCCATAAATCATCAATAGTTTTCTTTTGTGATTTCGATTTATAGTATTCATTAAACCTATTAGTATCTGGTTTAAGTTCCAATCGCGAGAACATAGTATCACGCTCATCAATACGATTTATGGGAAGTTCTTGCCTATATTTCTTATTTCTGCCCATTGGCAAAATTGCTATAACAGTAATAATGACGACAATAGATAAGATAATGATACTAACTTCATTCTGAAAAGTAAAGGAGGTAAATGCTAGAAATAAAAATGGTAGCGGAACAGTAAATGCAAGAATAAAGCTTCTTTTTATTGCAAGTTTTTCTTTTTCAAGTACGGAAATCACGCCAGATATTATCAGGCTTAGAAAAATAATTAATGCTAATATTTGTAAAGAAATAATCATAATTATATCTACAATTAATATGTGCTAAAATAGAATAAATATTTAGAACTCTTTTAAATAATACCTTAATTTAAAATTATGATTTCGTCAAGGTCTATTTTTTATATAATATTGCTTTCTTTAATAAA
>JAOZKO010000272.1 GCA_029935325.1 Bacteroidales bacterium | reverse complement strand
GTTTACCATTAATATCGGTGATAATTATGATACCATCTTTATCAATTTCTGATAACTCATAAGTAAACTCTACGTAATGGGTTGCAGGATTAGGATTTGCTTTTATGGATAGAGGGCTTTCATTTTCTTCAAATACCTCATCAGCATTGGATGATTTATTTCCGTCTCTATCTATGCAATCACAATAATTATCATAACCATAGAAATTTTCCAAAATAATGCGGGATGAACTCCGTGCCATTCCTTTTTCGCCATCTGCCCAAATTTCTAATTGGGCTATTTCATCAGTTGTTAAACTAGTATAAGAACGATTGTTTTGCTTTAAATCTATTTCCATTAGCATATAATCCTTATCATTCAAATAATGACTTAAGGCATCATTCTGTAAATTATAGGTTTCGGGAATTAAATTTAGTAGCGTTATGGCATCGGTATAATTATCCTCCTTTATAAATATTCCGGCAATTTGGATATCGGCTATTAAGCTATACTTATTTACCAACCAGTTTTTAATAGCAACAAAGTCTTGTTCTTCTTCGTTAATTAAACTCTTAATAATGCGATTAGCAGCCTGAACTTGCTTGCGCTTATGCAAAGCCATTTGGTTAACTAATACTGTTTTATAGGTTGTTCCTGTTGACAACTCCCTAAGTATATCAATCATATAATTAGGTAAAGGCTCTTCTTTATTTTCCAAATACTGAATAAAATCTTCCTTCTTTAACTCATCGGGGTTAGCAGCCAAGATATCGAGCAATACACTATTTGGAAGTACATCTGTTCTATTGGAGGCCTCCTCTAATACTTCGCGCGATAAATGAGGTGATTTGCCCAATAAGTTATCTCGGAGTTCCCAAGTATCCTCTGGCTGTGCCGAAGAAATAGTTAAACTAGTTCCTTCAGTACTACCGCCATCTTTTAAATCGTTATATATAGTTTCTACAGCTTGGTAATCGCTATAGCCTACTGCATATTCGGTTTCTAAATCCTGCTGTTCTTCAGGGGTTAAAACTGTTCTTTCCTGATGGATACCATCATTATCGGGGCATTGGTTAATGCCAGAAGCAACTTGCTTAACAAATATATTATAACCATTTGTTGTTTCAATATATGCATTAGCAGGTTCATATTCCGTGCCTAATTCGCTTGAATATAAATAATAATTCTCCTGCTCTATACCCATATTGCGCCAATGCCATTCTAAATCGGCAAACGAAGTAGATGTAAACGTATTATGTGCCGATAAATCTGTAAATCCCATATTAGGATGGATTTTAGAGTTTGCAACTTGGTCACCTATCACTTCAAAATCAATTTTATTATTGGTGTTTTCGTTGCATTGGTATTCTATGCCCCAAGGGTCGTTGCCACTAAATCTATTATTGCCATAGGCTTGGTTCCCAATTTTAAGATCGGTAAAAGTGTTATTATAAATAATATCGTTGTCGCTGGGGTTATTCATAGCTAGAATACCAATTACATCGCTATTTTCGGGTACATTATCAGCACGGCTAAAGGCATTGTTTTCAATAAAGAAATTAGTAGATGCTTGTATATGAATACCACGCCCCATAAAACTTCCACAAATAATTTTCTCTTTGGTATTTTGGTTATTACCCACTTTAAAATTATTACTTCTAATAATGCTTAAATGTTTAATATTATCCATATATATTCCATAATTACTATTATCAAATAATGCATGTTGAATAATTACCGAGTATAGAGGATTGCCGGCATTGCGAGTATAGATGGCTTTATCGAAACCAATAAACTCAGAATAATCCCATTGTTCGGGAGTACATCCATTGGAGTTATCGCAATTGCCCGAGACATTAAAACCAGCATCAAAAGCATCGATACCTATTCCATTTCTTCCACCGGAATTAAAGTCGCATTTTTTTATTTTTATGCCTTTAACATTCCAAAGACGAATAAATTTAGTAAAATTATAGGGTGTATCTAAATAATCGCCATCGTTAACAAAGGTGCAATACCTAAGGTAAGATACATTATCCAATTCTACATCACCACTTGGGAAGTGTTTAATATTATGGTAGGGATAGAATAAAATACCCTGTCGGTTATTTTTGAAATAACTATCCACAGCACGGATAATACCACCACGATTTAATATATTAGCATCGTGTAGTGTTACAGCGGTTTTAGCAAATTCTATGGTGCTATTGTTCATTTCTAAAACACCCATGTTTTCATCTGTTTGCTCAGCATCGTTATCGCCTTCTACATACACACCATTCCACATGTATACTGTGTCGCAGTGGTAATTTGTTAAAACAGTGCTATTTAGTATTAGTTTAGATCCTGCTTCGATATATACACTAGCATTTTTATCAAACTCCAAATTTAAGTTGTTTACGGTAAGGGTGGTATTGTTTTTTAGTTTAAAACCTTTTTCAAACATAATTAAATCCTCTATCAAAAAATCATCGTTTTCGTCCCATATCATATCAGATAGTGATGAGGGTAGCTCGTTGCTTTCGTGGTCTATTTCCAGTATATTATCTGCAAAGTCATAAGTATTCCAGTTTTCTATTGTAAAAGATGATGTAAAAGATGAGGCAGGATTATCGCTATCAGTTACTGTAAAATAATAGGTTCCTTCACATAGTTCTGTTCCATAAAAAATATGTTCATCATCATCATAGGTAAAATGATCGCTAAAATAGTTGTCTTCTCCATTTGTTACTGTTAAATTATAGTTTGGAACACCACCATGTACATGAATATTAATTGATGCATCGCAGGCATGGCAGAGAACACCTGTGCAATCTCCTGGGGTATATCCATATAGGTTGTATTTTTTTTCTTCATTATCGGGCAAAACAAAATATTTTACATATTCATTATTTATTTCGTATAATCTGTATGTACCTGCTACATCCGTTACATAATCCATATCAGGAAAATCGTAATAATCAGGACTGAAATCTCCATTACCATTAGGATCCATAGATATTTGTCCTAATTTTCTACCATCATCCGATACGCCATAAATATTTCCATCGGGTGCTGTTTGTAAATAAGTATGTGTGAAATCATCACTATCCGGTGTAAGGGTTGCATCAATTATCAATTCTTCATTAGCAATACTACTCTCCCAGTTAATAGCTACAATCCCATTATCTTGAGTTGAAGCATAAAGAATATGACTATCCTTTTTTGAGAATTCAATACCTCCAATTATTCCCAAATTTACACTTATTAGCTCATAGTCTCCATCGTAATAAAAATGAATTTCTGTATTTCCATTTGATCCAGTATTTCTATCGGGAGAAGTTATCCAGGCTATTGTTGGCTCTTCAAAATTACCATCTTTTAATTCTAAATTATAGGCTTGGAAACTTTCTCCATCAATATCATTATAATCAAGTAAAGTTGTGATGCCACTACCTATTCCTGCATTAGTTATTACTCTTGAATAAAGGCCATTGGCTCCGATACAATAAAATAATACTCTTTCTTCTTCATATTCATCTAAATTAGATAATGCAAATGCAATTTCATCCACATCCCATTCGTATGTTGAGCCACTTATTAAAGTAGGATCACCAATATTAATATCAGCACCATTGGTTGTTATTCTAACAACATGGAATTCATCATCCTCTTGTTTATTGTATCTATCAAATGAATAGTATATATCGTATTTGGTATCGTTACTCTCAATGACAGGTATAATTTTAAAATCAGGGTTAAAATTATCATCATAATTAGTTTCTAGCCAATCGTAAATCTCATTGTTAAAATACAATCTGTTACTTAAGATATAAAAATCCAATTCGCCATTTTCTTTATATGCTCCACCCGAAAAATCAGGTTTTTGAACATCATTATAGGTATCTGATATTAAAGTAGTAGATACCAATCCGTCAGTATCAAATAGTAAACTATATGACCTTTCATAATTAACCACTGGAGGATTTGGAGGATTATAATAACTTTCACTCACAGGAATGATCCAACTACCATGAAAATCATTTTGAGCATTTACCTGCACATTCATTAATGCCAATACGGCAATAACTAAAATATATTTAATATTATTCTTCATAA
>JAOZKO010000271.1 GCA_029935325.1 Bacteroidales bacterium | reverse complement strand
GTTGCGAAGCTCCTCTTAAATCTTAAATCGTATTCTTAAATGTGTTGGTGTGTTGGTGTGTTTTGTGTTTTGTGTTTGTTGTTGCGAAGCTCCTCTTAAATCTCAAATCAAACTCTTAAATCTAATATCAATTTACCCGACAGCAAAGGCTTCTATATTTTATCTAGTCATACGATGACTTTTAGTCATCGTATGACTAGCTATAATATCAAATAAAAATATTACTATCTTTGACATTATTAATTAACTAGATAATTGTTTCAGTAAACAAAGTCAAAATGCCTCCATATAGATTAACAAATGAAAAAATGAAATTAATTGTAAAAAATTGGCAGTTAATTTCGGATAAATACAATGGTAATTTTAGAAATATATTAAGCACATCACCTGCAATAATTAATCCTATCGAAACTGAAATAAGAAGATTCGAAATGACTATTCCTTATGGTGATGCTGTGATGATTTTCAGAACGAGTGAAAATCATCATTTTAAAGTTGAGATTAAATTCCAGAATAAATTAGACTTTGAAGTCCAAATTTACCCTGAAGACTTCGTTGAGAAAATATCAAAACTCTTTGGAATGAAGGAAATTGAAATAGGCAATTCAGAATTTGATGGTAAATATATTATTAAATCTAATAAACCTGAAATTGTATTAGAATTGCTTGATAGTACTATTCAGAAATATATGATAAGATTCAAGCTTTACTCATTTCAATTGTCTTCTGATGATAGTTCAACACTAATAATATTGCCATTTATTCGAGAGCAGGAATTTAATGAATTAGAAGAATTTATAGCATTTTCAGGGCATTTAATAAATAGACTTACTGAACTAAATAAAAATAGATTCTAGCCCATTGCTTCAGATTTTAGTGGGGGCGCGACTTAAAGTCGCACTCCCACTGTTCAATAAACAATTAAAAGCATCTATGCAACTATTCCATAAGAAGTTCTGTCATTGATGTGGTTAAAGTGTTCATTATTTAAAAACTTACAAATGAAAAAAATCCTATTAATATTATTCTTGGCATTATCCTTCTCACTAAGCGCACAGCAGCATTTTATTGGTATTAAAGGAGGTTTGCTATCTACAAATGCAAAATATTATGGAGATAATTACTCTTATTATGAATTAACTAGCAATCTTAATTCATTCTCTGCTGGATTGACTTACGATTTTGTTTTTAAGTTTAATTTTATTCTTGGAATAGAATTAAACTATAATGAGAAGGGTTTTACGAATGGAACTGATATTATTGGCTTGCATATGGGTGATATATATAAATATGAGCTTAAATCAAAATATTTTTCACTTCCTATTAAAATTGGCTATCAAATTGGTAATAAGGCATTTTTCAATATCTACACTGGGCTTATTGGATCTTGGCAGTATGAAGGCGACATAAAACAGTATTTGAATGGTGAAGAATTATACAAACCATTAAATGCTAACATATATGATGGAACAAAATTAGAAGCAGCAGCTTTTCTGGAAATGGGTGTCGGCTATAAGTTTGACATAGGCATAAGAACTTATATCACATATTTATACCAGCATAGTTTTACAAATATTCCATTTTATAGAGCTTCAGATGATATGTATTTTTATGGAATGTCAGTTTCAGTAGGTGTTCAATATGAATTGTTTAAAAATTAAGACTATGAAAAAAGTATTAATAGCGCTCTTCGTAATTTCATCGCAATGGGCAATTGCACAAAATCACTATTTTGGCACTAAGGCTGGAATTAATTTTTCAACTGTACATATTGGAAGTATTCAATTCACACCTATAACATCTGTTGATTATTTAGGGTCATATACCGGGGGAATAACTTACGATTATATATTTGCTTCAAATCTTATTATAGGAACAGAAATTTTATATCGCCAATCAGGATATACAACAGAAGTCAGTAATAACCATATTCTTTTAAAATACATAGATGAAAATATTTCAATACCGCTAAAAGTAGGCTATCAAATAGGAGAGAAATTTACTGCATTTGGAAATCTAGGTATTGTTTCATCTTTTTTAATTAGCTCAAAATTCTATTCATATAATAATGATGATGAGATGACACTACGAGGTGGTCGTGACAATACAGATGACAAAACGCTATATAGTCTAGGAGGTATGGCCGAACTTGGTGGTGGCTATAATTTTAAAAATGATTTTCTAATATATTTATCATTTGGTTTTCAGCATGATATTATTCCAACCCATGATCCTATAGTTTTGGATAAAAACTACTATTACGGATTTGCGGCTTCTTTGGGATTTCGCATGGCTATTTAGGTTTAAGTCCTAAGAGCGAAGCGACTTTGCGAACTTTGCATTCTCTTTTGCTTAGCGACCTTTGCGTGAAACTAACATATGCAAAAGTTAGGGTCACAAGCCACACTATTTATTCATCGGCAGATCAATTCCACGACCATTCTTTTTGTCTTCATTCTTTAGTAGGAACGCAAATAAAAGTCCAAATAATCCCAAGGCAGCAAACATTAGCATAGTAGGTGTATAATTTAGTTTATCCACATTGCCTTTATTTGTTACATCAAGTAGTAAACCTGTAAGAATAGGAAGTCCGAAAAGACCCAAATTCTGAATAGAATACATTATACCATAGGCTGTTCCAATTTGATTTTCTTTAACAAGCCTAACCATAGATGGCCACATTGCTGCAGGCACTAGAGAGAATGCTACTCCCAATAAAATCATAGGAATATGTGGTTGCAAGCTAGTAAAAGCAAATAGTGAATGGATAATTACCAAAAGTGCAGCACCAAAAATCATTGCACTTGCTGCTCTTCCATATTTATCGATTAGGAAACCAAAAACAGGAGTAAATATCAGCGTTCCTAATGGTAGCAATGAAGTAATTTCTCCACTTTGAATAGTGGTCATATTAAACTTATTGAGAAAGAAATCAGGAGCAAAAGCCAAAAATGGGAAAACTGCAGAATAGAAAGTAACGCAGAGTAATGCAATATAAATAAATGCCGGATTTTTCAGAATATTACCAATATCGCTGAGCATAAATCCATCACCTTTATCAGCAATAGTTTTGTCCTCCACTTCTTTATCGTATTTACTATCCAAGAGCATATATACCATAAAGACTAGCAGTCCCAATAAAACCAAAACTGCAGCAAACCAAATTGCTGTACTCAGGTGAGCACCATCTTGCGATATACGTGGTGATAATTGTAAAGCAGCAAATGTTCCTAGTCTTCCGAAGCCGACTTTCAGACCAAATGCCAATGCCAGATCCTTTCCTTTAAACCACTTAACAAGTATTTTGCTAATAACAACAATACTTGTTTCGGCCCCAAGGCCATAAAAGAACCTTCCGAGTAGCATCATTTTAAGCTCTGGGGAATAGTTAGGAAAAAAAGAGTTCATTAGACCATAGCCCATACTACCTTCGTGATAATATTGCGATGCGCCATAAGCAGTTAGCATAGCACCAAAAGCCATAAAGAAAATAAACATAAATCCAGTGCGGCGGATTCCGAGCTTGTCAAGTAATACCCCTCCAATTACTGCCATTAGTAGGAAAGTATTGGGGATAGAGTAAAAAGACACAAATAATCCATAGTCGGTATTTGTTAGTCCAAACTCAAGTATCAACTGACTTTTTAATGTGGAAAAAGCATCATAGAAATAGTAATTGACTGATAGTACAAAGCCTACCATTATTAAAACCACCCACTTCAATGCAGTTGACTCACTTATTCTTCTTTTAATGCTATCCATTTGTTCTATATTGTGTTAATATCTATAATACATTACGATACAATCCATCAAAACTTTTCTAAAAATTACCTATTAATGTTTTGTCATTATTTTTGCTGAACTTCAATACAATTTTCATTTAAAAAAGAAATGAAAATCACTCAGCATCTAGCAAAAATACCGCCAAAACCTCAATAACTCATATTCATATCCATGGGTTTCACCCATGGCTATTCATATTTGACCCCTTCAGGGTCAGTACTTTATATTCTATTTTTAAGAAACCAATACCGAATTACAAAAGACATGATTAAAATCTGCGTCAATCTGTTTAATCAGTG
>JAOZKO010000270.1 GCA_029935325.1 Bacteroidales bacterium | reverse complement strand
ACTATTATTTAGTGGACAACAAGAAAATATGATAAAACAATCACTCGAATAATGATTGAAAGCCTCAATGCAAACATTCAAGCATTCTTTCATTTAAACATTTTCGCATTATTATTAGATTATTCATTTCTCAAAAGAGTGCGACTAAGGCGCTTGATGGGATATATTACTGCTAGCATCGACACCACAATCACCACAGCAAGAATAGCGGCAATATCCGAAAATCGTAATTCAACAGGAAAAGATTCAACAACAAATGAACCTTGCATGGGTACTAAATTATAGGCAGCTTGCAAGTAAACCAAGGCTGAGCCAAATAATAGCCCCAAAATAGTTCCGCTAAGACTCACCATAAAGCCTTCAAAAAGAAATATCTTAGAAATTAGACTTCGGTTGGCACCCATAAAACTTAGATTCAGAATATCGGCTTTTTTGTCAATAATTAATACGCTTAAAGCACCTACTAAATTGAAAGTAGCAATAAATAATATAAATGCTAATATCACAAAGCTACTCCATTTTTCACTTTTCATAATATTATACATCACTGCATTCTGCTGCATTTTGTTTCTCACCTTATAATCATCACCTAGAATTGCCATTATCCGGTTTTGCAAATCCCGCTCATCAATACCATCAACAGCATCTACATGTATGGATGTTACTTTGTTTTCCAGGTTCATTAGTTTCTGAACAAAAGCCAAAGAAGTGATAACTAATCTATCATCCACTTCCTGCTGCACACTAAATACTCCCGAAGGGTAAACATTCTCAATAGAAATAGCTTCCAGCGGATTTATTGTGATATTAGTACCAGCTTTGGGAAAATAGCAATGTATTGGATTATTAAAATCGTTGAGGTGGATTTGCAAGCGAGAAGCCACTCCATTGCCAAGCACGCAATACTCTTTAGCACGATTTTGAAGTAGAAAAACTCCATCAATCATCATATCTTCAATCTTGGTAGCTTTTATATAATCCTCTTCTACTCCTCTTATTTGACCTATAAATTCACGGGGATTATCTTCCTCAAGGGCAGGGCTATATTTCAAAAGAGCATTGTCTTCTAATACTTTTACCCAATAATTAATACCTTCAAGATGCTTTACTTTTTCTTCAGGAAAAGCCTCCAGGTCGATATATTTAGCTTTCTTTGCTTCTATCAAAAAGTCGGAACTTATGCTAGAATTAAGAGAACCCACAAGGTTTTCTAATCCATTAAACACCGACATAATTACTATTAGAGCCATAGTTCCAACAGCTACTAAGCCGATAGAAATAGCGGTAATAATATTAATGGCATTATGCGATTTCTTCGCAACCAAATAACGTTTCGATATAAATAGTGCTAAATTCAATATTCTAAATTTCGTGTAAAAGTACACAAATAGAGTTTATATAAAATATTTTTTGAGTGTATGTACAGTTTTTTGTCTTTTATTAATTTTGATACCACTAATGAACAAATTGTAGAGAAAATTGTTTTGGTGCTTCAATTAATAAGGTACTCCGAATAATTCCCCCACAAATTAAATTCCTAATATGACCTTGTTCTATTACGAAGATCTATCGGTATAGGATAATAATAACTCGAAGGCCCATCTTAGTATTTCTCTACTGGAGGCAAAGGCAATATCCTACCCGACTTACTGCTATATTCCCAATCTCGCTTCATTAATTTATTATGTGATTGAAGCAGACGGTATTCTATAACATGATTAACTAAATAATTTGCAATTTGTTGGCTGAATTTATTTGGTGGATATTCTTCGGTACCATATAAATCCTGAATTTTTAATGAATCAATATTATAGGAATATTTAATATCATTTTCGTAAACAGTATGTGCAGAATTAAACTCTCCATCTACTATATCGCTAATTTCAAATTGCATAAAAACCAATTCCTGAGACTGTTTGCCATCACTATAAAGCACTCCTATATTAACCCATGCATTAACTGAAATTGTATTTATATCAAAAACTATTTCAAAATCTATATCGCCGTTTTCATAATAGTTTACATATACTGAGTTCTGGTTAGTAAATGATTTGTTAAAACTTCTGGAAGATTTAATTGCTCTATAGGTGTAATTATCAGTGTATTCAGAAAAATACTCCTCTATTTCAATCTGTTCAATTTCTATTATCACAGCAGGCTTTCGTTGCATCAGAAAACTTGTAATGCTATCAGTAGGAAAAATCATAAATCCCTGTTCACTTAAGGCTTCAGTAAATGCCATATTGAAACGATCAATATACCTATTGGCATCAATATACTGTATAAAATCGCTATTATAAAATGCTGTATCATAATATGCTTGCTGGTCTAATTCGTCAATTCCTTCTGGAATTTGCATTTTACTATTGGTAAGAAAAATCTCTTGATTTAGGCGTAATAGTACTGGAGTATCTTTAACTTCTATTTGATATTTTGCAGCAATTTTTTGCTCTACCGAGCATGCTATTAAAAATAAGACACCTAATGTGAGAAATAAAATATGAATAATAAAGGCTTTAGTTTTGAGCATAATCGATCATGTTTTCATATAAATTACGCCATCCTATCCAGCGGTTTTTGTCGCTTACACTTTCGTTATGCCATAGGCTAATATAGGTACCATTTACAGCTTTAATTTCATCAATAATTTGCTTAAAAGCAATAAAGGCATCCTCAACATTTAATTGCAAATAATCCCTTAATGTTCCTTCCATTGCTGCAAAAGGGTGAATTCTTAAGGCAGTAGTATATTCCATTTCCAAATCATAAAACAAAAATGACCTAGAAGTAGAAGCTCTGAAGCCAATTTGGTCGGCATAGCCCATACTATAATCATCGGTAATGCCCATATTTATTAAATTGCGATATGTGGTAGGCATATGCAGTATCAAAAAATGCTGGCGACTTTTGCTAATATCTCTATGGATAGCTTTTGCTAAACTGCTTACCTCCTTTTTCAGTTTTACATTTAATGTATTAGAGGTAAAAGAAGGGTGGATACCCACTTCAGCATGGTCTGAAATATATGCTACTAATTCCCTAAAACTTCGGTTATAAGTGGGTGTATTTTTATCATTTGTACCATAATCAGCAAATAGAATAAAGAAAATAGCTTTCAGTTTTTTCTCTTGATGCAAATCGAATAAATAATCGAAGGTATCAAAAGGATCCTTTTGTTTGCCATATAAAACTTTTGTTCTTAGTTTGAAATCTTTAAAATTCAAATCTCTAAGGTTTTTGGCATAACCACCCATAAGGCGTAATGTGCCCTTATGTTTATATGCGTAAGCAGCATCAATATCTATACTTGGTATAAACTGATATTCGTTTTTAGTAATCTCTAATTGGGGAAATAATTTCACAAGCTTTGCCTGCAAATCCATAGCCCAGATGTCAATTAATGGTTTTTGCAAAAATTCCTTTTGGAAAGCCAAACTTTCTAAGGCAGCAAATCGACCATATTTATCTTTCATAAAGGGCAAATATTCTTCGTATCGACTGAGCAAATAAAAGGAAGCAGAAAATATATCAAAGGGATATTGCGAATGTGGATTATAGGTTTGGAAAAGACTTGGTAGGCCATTATATTCACCCATATTCAAATCCTGATCCTGAATTCCTCTTTCAAATATCAGCTGATCGGCAGCAATAAAAAATTCATCCTCCAGCGCAGAATAACCATAATGCATTTTAGGTCCCTCATACGCTATGAAGTCCTCCGCATTGGTGCAATATTTTGATTCAATACCCATATATTCCTTGCAGAAATGATTTATTGTATAAACCAAGCGATTGCTTCTTCTGGGAATTAATATTAGTATTTGCTTATTGTTCATTTACTTGTGTTTATGTTCTGTTTTATTGTTCTTTATAAGGCTAAAAGCTAAAGTTCAAAGGCTAAAGTTTAAAGTGTGCAAAGCTCTTAACTTCCCAACCTTTTAATCTCTCCGTCTCTCAACTTCTCCTTTTCCTTTCATTCACCGCAAAGACGCTAAGGCGCAAAGGTACTTTGCTTTTTGTCGCCACTTGTTTCAGTACAAAACTTTAGTCTTTTGTTTCATACAAAGATCGCATTTGCTTTCGCCCC
>JAOZKO010000269.1 GCA_029935325.1 Bacteroidales bacterium | reverse complement strand
TTTATAAGTTTTGCTGCTGTAGATTGGTTAGACGCTTTTACAAGAAACGAGTATAAAGATCTGCTGTGAAGCTGTGAGATTTTGATATAGTAATATGCGACTTACCACATTTACTAGGCATTAGTTTGTAAGTTAAAATCAAGTTACCCCTATAATCAATCTAAATATACATATATCTTAATTAAAATATATCTACATTTGCAGCCGCAAAAATTTAAAAACATTATTTAATATGACAACCAAAACATTATTGACAATAGCATTCCTTATTATTAGCTTAAGCTCTATTTCTCAGAAACTTATAAAATTCAAAAGTGAAGATGGCAAAGTAGGTCTAAAAGACGGGAACGACAAAATAATTCTTAGTCCTATCTATGATTATATCTATGACTTCAATAGAGGATTTGCTAAAATATTTATTGGAGATACATTAGACTATGGCGCTCCGAAACAAGGTGTTTTTGGTTTGGTTAATGATAATGGTGAAGTTATTGTAGAGCCTAAATATAATCACATCTATAATTTTAATAAAACTTGGGCACGGGTTTTTATAGGCAAAACCTATGATGGCTGCAATCCAATTGATGGCAAATATGGCTTTATCGACAAAAGTGGAAAAGAAGTTATTCAACTTAATTACAAAAGAGCAAATCGATTTTATTATGGAATATGCAAAGTTAATCTTAATGGTAAAGTTGGCTATATCGATTCTACTGAGAATGTAGTTATTCCTTTCAATTACGACCATATTACTAGTTTTCGAAAAGGATTAGCAACCACATTTGTTGGCACTACCGATGATAAAGGAAATACCTTGGAAGGAAAATATGGAGTGATTGATATTAGTGGAAAAGAATTAATACCAGCAATTTACGATAGAGCAAATTATACTGATGGATTTGCATTTGTGGTAAATAACAATAAGTTTGGACTTTTGAAAGATGGAGATACAATTATTAATTTTATTTATGATGGTGCAAAAGGATATGCCTATGGAATAATATTGGTTTATAATAATGTTGATGAAAATACTGATGATAATAATCCAATTTACGATGATTATGGAAATGAGATTGTTGAAAGGAAATACGGTTTTGTAGATACCCTTGGTAATTTGGTTATCCCAATGATATATGATGATGCCATTGACTTAAGAAATAAGCTTAGCATAGTAAAAAAAGATGGATATTATGGGATAATTAATAGAGCTGGAGAAACTATATTAGATTTCTCATATGATAAAATATACCAACCAGAAGAAGGTAATGGTGAATATCAGATGAGAACTTTTAAAGATGGGAAATATGGTTGTATAGAGCCAAATGGCAAAGTAATACTAGAGCCTAAATATGACAGAATTAATCTATCTTATTATGATTCAGGTATTATCGTTGTTACAAATGACGAAAAGAAAGGCTGTGTTAACAGTAAAGGTGAAATAGTATTGCCTATTGAATTCGATTATATTTCAGTCTATAATGAGAATAAATTTAGAGTAACAATTGGAGAAAAAACATACTTTGTAAATTCTAAAGGCGAAAAGATTGAGTAGTACCTTAAATCCATTATAATGTTACAATGATTGAATATCTTCAATGCAAGAATAATAAAATACTTTGCAAATAGCACAATGCAAATATTTAATCATTCTTGCATTCAAGCATTTTCGCATTACCAATAGAATATTAAAATAGATTTAGAAATAATTATCACCTACTAAAATGGAGTAGAACTATTTCTTATTTCTTCTTCCGCTTAAAAAGGCCTTTTTTCTTTTTTCTTTTGGCTTTTTTGTTCTCCTTTTCTAAAGTAGTATTCTTACTTTTGAAAACACTAAGTACCTTGTCCATAGCTGTTTCTTCAATATAATCATCACACTTCAATGCACTTGAGTATTTGGCTGGGATATCAGGAAAGCTAGCATTAATATTAGTTATTATGGTTGAATCATTTTGAGCTTTAGCCAATAAATTAGCAACTAAAGGTAAGGCAAGTCTTCCTCCTGAACCATTAGCACCACTATAAAAATGAATATATGGAGAATTTGCACCTACACGAGTTGCAATAATTATTGATGGATTATATCCTACAAACCAAGCATCTGAAAAGCCTTGTGATGTTCCTGTTTTACCAGCAAGCGGCAGATTGACATTATAGTTATTTCTAAGAGATTTACCAGTTCCATTATTTATTGCTTTTTGCAAAATCTGATTCATATAAAGAGCTGTTCTTGGCAGTAATATTTCCTCATATTCTTCCCTCTTTGCTCTTGAATAAATGGTATCTCCTTTTGGTGAAACAATAGACTGAATAGTATATGTAGCAATAGAATGCCCTCCATTAGCAAAGCTTGAATATGCTTTTGCCAATTCGTAAACACTTGCATCAGCAGTTCCTAAGGCTATGGACGGCTTGTTTTCCAGAACACTTTCAAAACCCATCTTTTTCCACAAATAATTCACTTCATCAAAACCCACATCAAAGAAAAGGCGAACAGAAGGAATGTTTTTGGAATATGCCAAGGCTGCTGCTAATGAATATTCTCCCCCACTGGAGTGATCGTAATTCTCTGGACTCCAATTATTAAAATCTGTTAGAGTGATTGTGCTATTGCTAATATAGTCGCAAGGCCTTTTACCTGTTTCCATTGCTGCTGCATATAGGATTGGTTTAAAAGTTGATGCCAATTGCCGCTTTGCCAATACCTGATCATAGTTTTGAGAATTAAAATCAATACCTCCTACCCATACTTTTATACCACCAGTTTGTGGATCGAGAGCAATAAGGCCTGAGTGCAAAAGCGTCATAGCATGTTTTACGCTATCAATAACCGATATTGAATCGCTATAATATCCATCCCAATCAAACAAAAACTGCTTACGAACCTCGTCTTTTCTTTCTATTTGCCCAATACGCTTCAACTCTTTTTCTGCAATAGTTTGTAATTTATTTTTATACTTTTCGGATTGATATTGCTGTACCAATCTAGCTTGCATTATACTAAGGTGTTCTTGAAAAGATTCTAAAGCATAGCTTTGTAATTTATAGTCCAAAGTAGTATTTATTATCAAGCCATCCTTTTCTATATTCCACTGTTCTGTAGAATTCTCGTTTATTTTCTTAATAATTTCATGAGCTTCACTCCTTATATGAACCAAATAATAGTTTGCAATTCCATCCTTATTCAAATCACCATAATCCAATATTAAAGGCAGTGCAACTAGCTTATTTACACTATCTTGGCTTAAGTAGTTATATTTTTGCATTTGTTGAAGAACAACATTCCTGCGATCAATTGCATTATCAGGATGCAAGCGAGGATTATAAAAAGTATTTGCTCGGAGCATTCCAATTAATACAGCAGCTTGCTCGATACTTAGCTCTGATGTAGGAACGCCAAAAAATCGCTGCGATGCTGAACCTATACCATAAATATTCTCGCCAAAAGGAACAGTATTAAGATATAGAGTAAGAATATCTTCCTTATTATAAACACTCTCCAAACGCTGCGCTAAGATTATCTCTTTATTTTTATTTACTAGCATGGTGATAGGCCCAAAGTTTTTGCGACCATACATATTCTTTAATAGTTGCTGAGTAATAGTACTTCCTCCTCCAGCACTTTTGTCTCCTAGTAAAATTGATTTTACTAATACCCTTAGTAAACTTCTAAAATCAATACCTTCATGCTCAAAATAGCGAGCATCTTCGGTAGCAACCAGAGCATTAATCATAAAGGGTGGAATATCTTTATACTTGACATTGGTTCTGTTTTTATCAAAGAATTTACCAATAAGTTGTCCATCTGACGTAAAAACCTGAGAAGCCATTTCATTTTCAAATGCCTTTAACTCCTGCTTAGAATAAAGTGGACCAAAGAAACCTAAACTAACAGAATAGTAAAAAAGAAAAACGGAAAGTACAATAAGAGCAAATCCTCCTAATGTGAAAATAATTACTTTCCTAAGCCAGTTGTTTCTTTTAAGCATATGCAAATTTAAACAATAAATTATCAACTCGAAAATAATTAATACTTTCGTAACTAATCAGTATCATTTGTTTTACAATATAAATTATAAAATACTGCGT
>JAOZKO010000055.1 GCA_029935325.1 Bacteroidales bacterium | reverse complement strand
TCTTTATTGTTTTTCTATTTTGAAAAGCCCTCTTTTGTTTTCTGATAATACTTCAATAAGATAAATACCCTTACTCCCCTCTATTTCAATTTTGAAATGCTGCTTATTATAAAATAAATACTGCTGAATTAATATTCCATTCACATTTCTAACATTAATAATAAGCTGTGACAATTGTTGCCCAACATCAATATTTATTGTTCCTGTTGTGGGGTTAGGAAATATTTTTATGGGTTCTTCAAATGAATTACCTGAAGTAATGTCAACAGAATTAATAATATAACACGAGGATGTGTCATTACATCCATTATACGTTATATCCACAGCATAACTCCCATTAATAACGGGAATAAATAATTGATTAGTATCTCCAATTAGCTTTGAGAAATTATTATCACAATCTAACCATTGGTATGATGCACCACTATAATTAGCACTTAAAGTAATGCCACTTTTATTTATATTAGTATCAATTGTTTTTATAAGAATGGTGGTGGCAATAATACTATCGCATCCAGTAATTAATGAGGAGAAATTGCTAAAATGAGTTGTTTGAGTTGTAATATTATTTTCAGTTGTATTATCTGGGAAAGTGTAACTACTACCACTGCATAAACTAATAGTATCTCTTAATTCATAACTTTTATTAACCTTTAGATTAACAATGACTATACTATCGGCACCACAAACATTTGAAATAGAAAGAAGGTCGTAATATGTCCCCGAATTTACTATGCTAGAATTACCACTAGGGGGAATAAATGTATCACAAACAATAGTATCTATTTGAGAATATGAAGGAAAGCAACCTCCAACTTGTATTAAGTCACCTACTGGATTATCTCCATTTAAAACATTGAAACTAAATCTAGTTATAAAATTATTGTTTGAAGGGTTATATTCAAATATTTCACCTCTATTATTAACGCCTCCATGTTCAGTCACTCCATACATTTTTCCACTCGATGCCATCATAAGGTTTTTATGATCCCCATAATAACCACCTCCACTCATGGCAATATTAAGCTTCATTGTTAGGGTATCATTTATAATATCATAATTAAAAATCCAAGCATTTGAGCTCCTACTATAAAGTTTGCCATCCATTGCTTGAATTAAACTTCCTTTAGGATAAGTTCCTGTATTTCCATTTCCATCAAAAACTTTTTTCAAACTAAAAGTATCTGTTACAATATCATATTCGAATAATACACCATACGCATAATTTGAAGAATTTCCTCCATCAGAAGTTATTCCATAAAGTTTACCATTATGTGCTTCTGTAAGTCTTCCATAGGGTAAAGATCCTGTGCTATCTGCTCGAAAAGTATGAAGGCTTGTAAAAGTACTATTCGATAAATCAAATTCATATATTGTTCCTTGATTGTACAAACCACCTCTTCTAGTCATTCCATAAAGTTTTCCATTAGAAGCCTCTATTAAACTTCCTTCGGGTGCGCTACCGTTTGTATAATCGAAACTATGAATATTTATTAATGTATCTAATGCTATATTGTATTCAATAATTGTTCCACAGGAATATTGACCTCCATATTTAGTGACTCCATAAAGCTTAGCATTTGTAGCTTCTATTAAATTTCCAACAGCTCCACTTCCATCCCTTGAGGAATAAAGATCATACTTTTTAATAAAAGTATTGCTTGGTATATCTACTTCAAATAAAACTCCTCCTCCATAATTACCACCTTTACTTGTCATTCCGAAAATTCTAGCTGTTGAGGTATATAGCAAGCCGCCAATTGGGTCTGAACCACCTGGTGAAGTACTAAAACTAAGTTTCTTATCATAATTATTGTTTATATAATCATATTCAAAAAGCACTCCTTTTCCAATACCGCCATACCTTGTTGTTCCATAAAACTTACCATTATAAGCCAAAGTTAGTGTACTCCATGGTTCTTTACCTAATGAGTCCACAAAATCTATTTTTTTTGCAAATACATTTGTAGCAATATTATATTCAAATAATACACCGCATCCATTTGTTCCTCCACCCGAAGTCATTCCATATAATTTTCCGTTTGTTCCTTCAGCAAGGCTTCCAAAAGGCCATTTGCCTTTACTAATCTCATTAAAATCTACAACTTTTGTATAGGTATTAGTTGTTGTATTGTATTCGAATAACACACCTTGATTATTGACTCCGCCCGTAGAAGTCAACCCATAAAGCTTACCATTATTCGCTACTAATAACCGACTATATGGAGAGCGACCTTTATTAGTTCCGTCAAAATATACTTTAACGCTTAATGCATTGGATAAGGGTTGGTACTCAAACAAAACACCCGCATTATTATTACCACCACCTCTGGTAGTTCCATATACATATCCATTGGGCTTTTTTACTAATGATGAATATGGGCCTTCTCCATTTACGCCGTTAAAATCAATTTTTTTAATACAAGTATCTGATACATAATTGTACTCAAATAATACTCCCTTATTATATAATCCACCATATCTTGTTAAGCCAAGCAGCTTGCCATATGAGACCTCTAAAAGATCTCCAAAAGGTACTTCACCAATATTACTTCCATCAAATAATACTTTAGAAATTATTGTATCAGCAATAATATCATATTCAAAGATTGCACCATTATTGGATGCCCCACCAGATGATGTCATTCCATATAATTTTCCATTTGATGCTTGCATTAATCCACCATAGGGATAACACCCATAAGCATAAGTATTCACTCCAAAGTGAAATAAAATATTATAATCATTAGTTAGTGGATCATAAACAAATAAAACTCCATAATCACCTTGACCACCTCTAAATGTTACGCCATATAACTTGCCATTTCCAGCTAAACACAACTTATTCTTTCTTGGATTTTCGCCTATATATCGTTCAAATGAATGTATTGACATAAAGTTATTACCTATGGAATCTGTTTTATAAATAGTACCCACATTGTGAGTTCCCCCAATTTCTGTCATACCCCACAATTCTGGACTTTGAGCTAAAAGCTGATTGTTAGCAAATTGTGAAAGAAACAGTAAGAGTATTAATAGCTTTTTCATGTTTCCAAAATTAGTTATTTTATTATTCAATTTTGAATAAATTAATCAATAAGCTGTATATATTAAACCAACTCCCGAACAGCCTCGCTAGCATTATCAGGATTAAACTTTATAATCGCTAACTCTTTGCCATTATGCGCTGCTGAAAAACAATGGGTATTATCTATTTTATCAGACCAATAACCTGTGATTGAAGCAGACTCATGCACATGACCGTGTAATGTGATTAATGGCTGATAATCTTCAATAAATCGCTGAATAGCAATGCTTCCAATATGCACATCCAATGGAATATATTCAATCATTTTGCCATCAAGGGCAGCTCTGTCCAGGTTTGTTTTATATGGTGGACTATGAAATAGAAATATTGATTTAGATAGATTTTCTCCTTCTGTCAATAAATCTAAATCCTTTTTTATAGTAGTAAATTGAACTTTTTTCAAATCAACATCAGTGCTATGAGAGCCTTCATCAGGAGCAATACAACCAGGGTCAACATATCGTGATACGTCGTATTTCTCCCAATCTTTTAGTAAGAATGGTGATGGAGGAACATATGCATAGCCATAGATATCATAACCACGAAAATGAACTTTCTTTCCATGAATATACTCCCAAAGACCTTGTTGAGAAACATCAATAAACCTCTCTTCATCAGCTTTCCCATCATCATTTCCTAAAATAATAAATACCTTAGGAAAATCTTCCTTAAGCTGCTCTTTTACTTTGGTAAATCCTGCAATAAGTACGTCTCCAATAAAATCTGGTGAATTATCCACTACCAAATTCATCAGGCCAGAAGGCAATATATCTCCACCCATAAAAACGGCATGAGGTCTTTCTTCTATTATTTTTTCAAATAGTGAAATATATCTATCTTTGCTCCCATGCAAATCTGAAACGAAAAAAAAGTTTAACATAATATTAAGTTGTAATTCGGTGCTAATTTAGCAATATTTTAATATCAAAATTAACAAGTCTGAAATAATGGATGAATTATATAAATATGAAGCAGAGCAATTTGGAATTTCTGAAAAATCAGTTCATTTATTGCGAAATAGATTCAATTATAAAACTATTGATTTTAACCAAATTGATTCAATCACAATTAAAAAAGGGAAAACCATGAAAAATTGGCTCTTCGTATTAGTGTTTGGGCTTAGTTTATTGGCCTTTGCGTTATACGATTTATTTCAAATTTATTTGGTGTTTTTTGATAATTCTACCTCTACAATTTATATTGAAAGATTATTAATCCCTTTGTTTCCTTTCATTATTGGAATCTATGCAATAATTATATCAATTAAAACTAGCGATATAATACTTATAAAAGTTGATTCAAAGAATTACTATTTTTCGCTGAGTAAAATCATGAAGTCCGATAATTATGAAGGCTTTAAAATTCTAATAAAGGAATTATTTCCCAAGGCTGAAATCCAATTGTAAAAACTACCGAAAAAACCGATAAGAAAACTTAATCAAGAAAACATTCTCCGGAATAGTACTAAAAAGCTGACCCATATCCTCGCTAAAGTGAAAGGTCCCGAGGCCATCATAATTGGTTTTATTTTGGGTCCAAACAAGGTAAACCATTGAACCTGGTGTAAACTCCCATCTTAGAACTAGATTAGATTGGAACTGTTTGAAATTAAAATTCGGGTTTTCAAAAGAGTAATCAATATTTCCATCCTGATTTTCGTCCACATCATATAATCCTGTTGTTTCATTATACAGTATTTCGGAGCTTGAAAACTGATGAAATCGATCACCATAATCAGCAGCATTAGCATTGTCCACTTTTTTGAATTCAGTATATTTCCCAGAACTAATAAAAGGGGAACCGTAATATTGGATTGTTAAATCAGGGCTGATATTAAAATCAAGCATAAATCGGAAAATCAGGGTACTTTGTTCAATTCTTCCTAAAATATATCTTTGGTCATTACTGACAATATTCTCAGTAACATATTGCAAATCATCGTATGATTTTGTAAAATTAGGGTGAAATGCAAGAGATAGCGCATC
This sequence comes from Bacteroidales bacterium, assembly GCA_029935325.1. GTDB lineage: Bacteria > Bacteroidota > Bacteroidia > Bacteroidales > UBA1556 > UBA6267. Next base: position 7,737 of record JAOZKO010000055.1, on the reverse strand, counting down.
AATAGGTCGGTATGTAAAACCTGCATCCCAAGAATTGGAACGTTTGTAAGAAAACTGCCCCCACATTTGCCGAGTGCCAAAATCAGCATAGAACTTCTTAGAAGCATTACTTTCTATATTTACCCTTAAGAAAATATTTCCTGGTTGGAAGAATGTTGGACCACCACGGAGTTTGTAATTATCGTGAATATTGTATTCTGCACTAGAATTTATGGAAAGCGAGTAGTAGTTTTTGAATTTAGTATTAAACCTGAACATTCCACCATTAAAAATTGCATTCCCACCAAAATCCCAACCATTCCATTGCACTATTCCCACATTAATTCTTCGGTAAAAAAGCTTAGGCTTAGTAAAATTATAACCTACAGATGCTGTTTGAAGAATTTTATCTGCATTTCGTAAATAACCAACATCATTTAAAGATATTCCTGGCGAGCGCCATGAGAAATCAAAGCCATAATGCCAACCTGATTCCACATTCTTCCCTGCAGAAATATTTCCTCCATAACCCGATAGTGAAGTTAGAGAAGAGTCTAAAGTAAGGTAATTTGCATCTGGTCTTTGAAAATATCTTTGTGAGGCAGTTTGCCTATGTGCAATGGCAAGGGAGTCGCCTGAGATATGGCTAAAAACAGAGTTCACCGTCAAAAAATATTTCCTATCATCCCAATATTGGGTGAAATCAAGCCCGCCAGTTGTTGCGTTTTTAGGAAGGAATAGTAATGCATCGCTATTTATATTTCTTGTTGTGGAAGTAAGCTCACCCCCAATAATTGTATTGCCTTGTTTAAAATCTTGCTGTGCTCTAGCAACAAAATAATTGCTAAGAGGTTCAACGGCCACTTCTCTTTCGGTGCCATCTAAATTGACTTTGGCAAACTCCTCTCTGGTAACACTTTCTACTATTCCCATGGAGAAACCATTTTTTGTTTTGCCAGTAACTTTTAATGCGCCAAGGATTTTTGTCACATAAGGGAAATCCATATATTCATCAGTTGCTAAATCGGGATAATATTGCGGAGACCGGCCTATTCTGCGAGAGTAAAACAGATTATCGCGAGCAGCTTCATGGTCTCCAGGAGTAATTTTAAAATCGGTAATATTGCTTCCTTCAATAAAAAATGGCCTTTGCTCTGGAAAAAATGTTTCAAAAGCAGTAAGGTTTACCTCCGATGGATCAGCTTCTACTTGGCCAAAATCGGGATTAATAGTAAAATCTAAAACAAAGTCGTTAGTAATACCAATTTTACCGTCAATACCAGCTCCATAAAAAAGCTCACTTCCTGTTTCATACGGATTTCCTACTTCTTTCTCAGAGGTTTCAAGACCGAGTGTTACATACGGAGCAGCCTCCATAATGCGTTGAGGATGAATGTCTGAAATACCATGTAATTCTCCAAAATTATAAACCCAATCAGCATTTTTTCTTGAGATTGGTTGCCAGAGTGAGAGTTCATCTAATCTAAAGATATACCTAGCAACTTCAAGACCCCAAACTTTATTCTCTGTTTTCGAAAACCTTAACTGACTAAGCGGAATTTTCATTTCAACATTCCAGCCATTGGCGTCTTTTGATGTTTTTACCCACCATATGGGATTCCAGTTTATATCTTGCTTTGAGCCACCATTGCTATATAATATATCACTTTTTACACCCGCAGCATTTACAAGAAAGCTAAATGAGGTTCGCTTATCGTAATAGCTATCTAAATGCACTCCTAATAAATCCCCTTCCACATTATCCCTTCTAACAAGCCTACTATCAATACTGTCAGGGTATTTCTCAAGTGCGCGAATTGCTACGTAAATATATTTATCAGTATAATATAGCTTGAAAAATGTTGCTTGACTTGGAGCTGCACCATCATTGGGTTCTCTTTGTGTAAAATCACCTTCCCATTCTCCATTTACCCATACTTCTTCATCCAAAATACCATCAATATTAATTTCTGTATTTATCCTTTTTGTAGTATATGAACGCTTGCCTTGAGCAAATGTATTCAATACCAAGAACAGAAAAAATATTACTAAACCTATTTTCATACTATTTGTAACAATAAACGATTAGCATTTTTAGCAAATGCAAATATAGTAAATTATAATGTCGCTGAAGTGAGTTTTGATCAATATTTATTTGAATTTAAGCTTGATTGTGAGTAGGTTGTTATATTCTGTATATTTATATTAATGATAGTGTTAGCCGGAAAACGCCATGCTTCAGGACATTTAACAGATTTTTGCAAAGACTATTTCTTGTTTTTTGGAACAAATTCCAATGCAAACAGTATAAACCATAATCTGTTATAATATCTAAAATGTTTTTTAGATAAAAACACTAATTAATAGTTGAAATTTATGAAGCTTTTTTTCACTTTTCTATTTATTCTATCTACTATAATTGGCTTAGCTCAGTCAACTTCCGATACTAATATTTTAGTTATTGATAAACCAGATATTCCACTTCGTGTGGGTTTGGTTTTGAGTGGAGGTGGAGCAAAGGGCATAGCCCATATTGGGGTATTAAAGGTACTTGAGGAAGAAGGTATTTATGTTGATTATGTGGGAGGAACTAGTATGGGAGGATTAATTGGGGGTTTATATGCTAGTGGCTATAGTCCTGCTGAATTAGAAGAATTAGTGAAAAACATGCCATGGGCAAAACTATTGGCTGATGAGCCTGTTAGAAGAGATTTGCCATTGGATGAAAAAATAGATTATGACGAATATCTTATGAGTTTGCCTGTTGTTGGCTTCGTTCCGGGATTACCAAAAGGCTTGAAAAGAGGCCAATTAGTACTTAACTATATTTCGAAGCTAACATGGAATGTTGCCGATATTAATAATTTTGAAGAGCTGCCTATTCCTTATTTTTGCGTAGCTACAAAACTCGAAAATGGTGATACAATGGTTATTGATAAGGGGAATCTACCAATTGCTATGCGTGCCACCATGTCTATCCCATCAGTTTTTGAGCCCATTGAAGTTAATGGAGAATTTGTAATTGATGGTGGATTGGTAAATAACTTTCCTGTGGATATAATGCTCGAAAAAACAGGGGTGGACTATGTGATAGGTGTTGATGTTGGTGCGCCACTTTATAAGGCAGAGGAAATAACAAGCATTGTTAGTATTCTTGATCAAACTAGTAGTTTTCATGGGCAAGAGAAATTTAGATCAAATAAAAGATTAACAGACTTATATATCCAGCCAGATATCACAGGCTTATCAGCACTTTCGTTCGAAGATATTGACTCAATTATTCTGCGTGGTGAAGTTGCAGCTAGAGCTTATATCGCTGAGATAAGGTCGTTGTCCAAGTCAATGAATGATAATAAGTTGAAATATACAACTTTTAGAAGCGAGAAAAGGTCCGATACTGTTTATATTTCAGGTATAGATATAAAAGGATTGGAAAAAGTATCCTCAAAAATGGTAATTGGTCGATTAGGACTTAATATTCCTGGTGCTAATTCAATTGAAAATATTAATATGGCCATTGATAGGCTTTATAGTAGCAAATTCTTTAGTAAGATTGATTATAAGCTAATTGAAGATAATGATTACTATATTTTAGAAATTCAGATTGAAGAGAAAACAGAAAACCTATTTCAATTGGGTGCAAATTATAATTCAGAAACACAGGGCTTGCTAAAAATAAATCTTACATTCCACAATATACTTATTAAGGGATCCAAAATGAGTTTCTCACTGGGTTTAGGAAAAAACCCAGCTGGTGAAATAAAATATTTGGTTGATAGGGGAGAGAAGCTTGGATATGGTACTATGGCAGGCTATCACTCTCGATCAATATATACATATAATGATACTTATTTAAAAACCACAGGTGAATATTTTACTAATTTTATTGAAACCTCTATATTTGGATATTTTAATTTTTCTAACAATTCAGCACTATTTATTGGTGGAAATATTGATTTTTTTGCACTTAAATCCGAGGTTTCAGCTATTCCAATTGATAAATTAGGTTTTACTTATTATAGAGGCTTCGTTAAGTTTACCAATGATAGTTATGATAATAAGTACTTTCCTACTAAAGGTAAGTTTTTTGATTTTGAGGTAGATTATGTTAAGCCTGATTTGCAAGAACCACTTATGTTTTATAAACTACATATGAGTACTGTCATTAAAACATCAAAAAAGCTGGCATTTATACCTTCTGTATTTGTAGGAGGATCAGTAAACGGACTTACTAGAACAGGCTATTTTTACGTAGTTGGTGGCTCCAATGAATCTCATTACGAAAACTTTGTAAAAATGCCCGGTTTGCCTTATACTTCTGTTATTGATAATAATTTTGGAGCTGTATATTTGGATTTCAGGTATGAACTATTTCCAAAGAACTTCCTCTTCCTAAGAACAAGTGTAGGCGCAAATTCAACATATTTTGAGGAATTATTAGTAAATTCACAATTACTCTATAGCGGAACTTTTGGCTACTCAATTCAATCGCCTATTGGTCCTATTGGAATTCAACTTGGCACATCTAATTTAAACAAGGAATTAGGCGTTTACTTTAATATTGGTGTTGATTTGTAGATCGAGTCCTAAAAAACTTATTTCTATAATTTTCCTAGCTTGATTTATGTGTTTTATTCAAAAATCAATAAAATTATATCCATATCATATTATTACCTATCTTTGCACGCTCTTAAAAACCCAATACTACTTGGTAGTTAAGAGCTTAATTTTATTAATAATAACAAATATTTTATATTATGAAAACAGTATCTATGAGCGGTTCTCGTCGCGAGAACGTAGGGAAGAAGGATGCTAAAGCATTGCGTAATCAAGGCAAAGTACCTTGTGTAATTTACGGTGGCGAAGAGCAAATTCATTTTTCAATTATTGAAAAAGACTTCCGCCATTTGGTGTATTCTCCCGACATTGCTTTTGTTGAGTTAAACATTGATGGCAAGATATTTAAAGCTGTTATGCAAGACATGCAGTTTCACCCAGTAACAGACAGTATTTACCATGCTGATTTTATTGAATTAATTGAAGGTAAAAAGGTTGTTATGGGAGTTCCTGTTCGTCATACAGGTATAGCAATAGGAGTTAAAGCTGGAGGTAAATTAATTACCAAGCTCCGTAATATTAGAGTTAAAGCTCTTCCAGAGTTTATTCCAGAATCAATTACTGTTGATGTTACTGATTTGGAAATTGGAAATTCAATTCAAGTAAAAGAAATTGAAGTTGAAAATGCTGAGTTATTAGATTCACCAAATCGTGTTATTATCGGAGTTAGAACAGCTCGTGTGCTTGTTGAACTTGATGAAGAAGGCGAAGAAGGTGAAGAAGGTGAAGAAGGCAGTGCAGAAGGAACAACAGAAGAAGGAAAAGAAAGCACTGAAGGATAATTATTTAAAAATTATTCAGTCGAAATATAATTTGAAAGGTGCAGTAATTTGCACCTTTCTTTTTTTTAAATTAATATGAAGTATTTAATTGTAGGTTTAGGAAATATTGGTGGTGAATACGAAGGTACTCGGCATAATATAGGTTTTGATGTTATTGATCTTTTAGCAAAGGAATTAAACGCTAAATTCGAAATCAACCGACATGCAATGTATGCTACTGCCAAATTTAAGAGTCGAGTTTTGGTGCTTATTAAACCTACTACTTATATGAATCTTAGTGGTAAAGCATTGAAATATTGGCTTACAAAAGAAAATATTCCTATTGAAAATTGTCTAACTATATTAGATGATATAGCTCTGCCAATAGGTAAATTGCGGATGAAACTAAAAGGTGGTGATGGTAATCACAATGGGCTAACAAGCATAATCGAGAACTTAAACCACAGTAACTTTGCTAGATTGCGTTTCGGAATTGGTAATGACTTTAGAAGAGGTTTTCAAAGTGATTTTGTACTAGGGCGATGGGAAACAAACGAAACTGAAACCATTGAGCAGAAAAAAGATCAAGCTGTGGAAATGATAAAAAGCTTTTGTACTATTGGTGCAGGGCGTACTATGACTGCTTTCAATAATAAATAAAGCCCTGAAGCACTAAAAAGAATATCTATTTTTAGAATTTTGAATTCAAATATTAAAGCACATATCTCACTTTTAATAGCAACTCTTCTTTTTGCTATAAACTATTGGGTCTCAAAAGATTTAGTAGGATCAGTAGATGTTTTTCAATTAGTATTCTTTAGAACAGTTGGTGCTGGAATAATATTTTCGGTTCTTTATTTTATCCTTCCTAAGCAGAAAGTTGCACCCCTTGACAAACTATATATTGCCATAGCAGCTGTAATAGGAATTGCATTAAATCAGTTTCTGTTTTTTGGAGGATTACAATATGCCTCACCTGTTGATGCTGCTACTATTCATGTGAGTAATCCCATTATTGTAATGGTTCTGAGTACAGTATTTTTGCATTCTAAACTCCGAAAAACACAAATTTGGGGAGTTGCTTTTGGATCAGTGGGTGCACTTATTCTTATTCTATTTCAGAAGGAATTGCAATGGACCGATAAATCCATATTGGGTAACTTAATGATATTTGGAAATACAATTGCTTATGCCGTTTTCCTTATTATCTTAAAACCGATTCTTAAAAAGTATAATCCTTTAACTACAATGTTTTGGATATATTTGTTTGCTTCTATTATTATTATTCCTCTGTCGTATAATGCTATGCTTGAGATACAGTGGCGAGAGTTAATTCCCAATCATGGTATATCTCTTTTATATATTATTGTAATGATAACATTTATAGCCTACTTTTTAAATATCTATAGCTTAAAAAAATTATCGCCAACGGTAGTAAGTTTCTATATTTATCTTCAGCCAGTATTAGCATTTGCTATTGCAGTTTTATTAGGAGAGCAATTACCACATTGGGTAAAAATTATTGCAACTTTATTGATTTTTTATGGTGTTTATTTGGTGAATAAAAAAACAGTGAAAAACTAATTCTTTACTTTTGATACCATTCCCAACTGAGTACCCATCAGCACAGCAGTCTCCATACCTCGCTTAGTATTTTCAAGCAAATCATTGTCAATTTGCAATTTCCCTTTTCTGAAAATCATAATTACAGTTGAGCCACCAAACTTAAAATATCCTTTTTCATCGCCTTTAAAAAAATAATCATCTTTATGGCTTTGAACTATTGATCCAACCATCGTTGCTCCTACCTCTGAAAAAACTACATCTTCAAAATTCAAACTTGATAGAATTGTATATTCTCTTTTATTCAAACAGAATAATTCTGCTTTGTGTCGAATTGCAATAGGTGATACAGAATAATAATCGCCTTCAATCTTCTTATTCGCCATCCAAATAGAACCTGTAAATGGAAAATGAAAGCGATGGTAGTCTGTTGGGCAAAGTCGTACTATTATAAGAGAGCCACCGGCATATTGTTTTGCCAAGGCCGAATCTTGCAAATACTCATACAAATTAAATCGATATCCTTTGACTATAAAATCCTGTTTATCAATATTATCATAGGCAAAAACCTTTCCATCGGCAGGAGATATTAGGGTGTTCTGGTTTGTATCAATGGGACGAGCATTTGGTAACAATTCACGATAAAAAAAGTCATTAAATGAGCTAAACTCTTGCTTTTTTACAATGCTCATATCAATATTATAGTCCTCAATAAAACTGGCAATTTTATCAGCAGATTCTGGAGAGTCCATCTTATTACCATACCATTCCGAAAGGGCTTTACGTTTTACAAATGCATAAAGAGAGAGCTCTCCAT
>JAOZKO010000054.1:8121-12850 GCA_029935325.1 Bacteroidales bacterium | reverse complement strand
TGAGAGTCGGAGAAGTTGAGAAGTTGCGACGTTTTGCACGGCATGTGAAGCCTTCACTTTTGGGCTGAGAGCTTGTGAAGGAAAGTCCATCTAATTTTGTTAGACAGACAATTCATAGTACAAACCAAAATAATTTTTGAGAAGTTTGGTTTTATATTTTATAGCTAAATCCAACAGAAAAAGTTCTACCAATCTTGAAATTAGAATATATATATTCTACATCATTATAAGTATAGAATTGCTTGAAATCAGAGTTTAGTAGATTTTTAGCTTTAAAAGTAAGATGTATTTTCTGCCCAAAAGATTTTTTAATAATAAAATCTAAAGAATGACGTGAAGCTTCGTAAACATTTGGAGTACCACCTCTAACTATAATTGCTAGTTTAGGTCCGCTAGTATTATATATTAGTCTTGCATCTAATCCAGTTTTTTTAGATGTATAATTGAAATATGTATTTACAATATATGGTGCCTGACCATACATTGATCGGGTGGAGGAAGCTCCTGGGTCAGTAGCATGAATAACATCTAATTCATCATTAGGAATAATAACTGATGAAGCCACAACTGCCACATTAAAGCCAATTTTAAAGTTTTTTAGAGCATCAACAAAATCAAGGTTTTTTCTAATTTCAAATTCCATTCCATACACATCGGCACAGTCTGCATTCTGAAATGTTAACTCATCATTTCCTGCAGATGCCACAAACGTACGTTCAATAGGATTAATAAATCCTTTGTAGAAAAGGTCGAAAGAAATCAATTCCCCTGGTTTTAGAGCCCACTCAAATCTTAAATCTACATTATCAGTCAAAGTCCTTTGTAGGTTCTCATTTCCAATTAGAGTATAATCTCCTGCAAATTCAAAAGAAGCATAAGGTGCTAGTTCTCTAAACGAAGGTCTGGCTAAAGTACGGGTATAAGCAGCTCTTATATTAATTTTCTTATGTGGTTTATATGTTAGGTTTACTGCTGGGAGCAAATCTAATCCTTGCAATTCTCCAACAGGATTATCAGGGTTCGCACTTTGTAAAAAGATATCAGTAGTTTCTAATCGAAAGCCATAAACGGCACGAAACCTCTTAGTAATTTGTTGGTCTGTCATTAAATATGCAGCAAATAAGGTTTGATATGCATCGTAGGTATTTGATAGTTGAGTAGCATCACTTATAAAAACACCATATAATTGTGGGTATTCTGGTATTGTCATTCCAATATTACTATCATCTAAGTAATTTGAAACGCTTCCATCATAAGAATGGTTATTGTCGTTTATATCAAAACGACGCTCACTAAAGTTCCTATTTTTTTGCAGAAATTTACCTCCAAATTTCAATTTAGATTCTTGTTTATTAAAAGAATATGGCAAGCTGAAATCTATCTTCCCATCATAATTCCGCTCATTCATTTGTCTCCAATAGCGAGCAGGAACTCCTTGTTTCGCTGGGTCTATTGAGTAAATGGTATCTTCATTATTATTATTTATTTCATATATATTAGTAAAGAATCGTAAGTCCGGTTCATCCTGTTTTGATTGTGAGTATGCAAACTGCCAATTTACTTTTAGCTTATTCAATGATTTTATATTATGTTCACCCATTATTTGTCCAGATGTAAATGAGCGTTGAGAATATTGCAAAGTACGAGTTTGAACATTCACTTCGTGATAATTATTCCAACCTTCTTGATATCTACTTGTTGATGTTCCACCTTGGTTTTTTATTAGATTTACACTGATGGTAGAATTATCATTTACTTTATAAGAGGCGCTACCCATCAAGCTCCAAAGCACATAATCCACACCACGACTATCGGTATATTGCATATCTTTTTGTAGTAAAGGCGAGTTGGAAGACGTGAGTGAGTATTGTCCGTTTTCGCCATTTTCATAATAGCGGTAGTCATGAGTATATGAGTAACTTATAAGATATCCAATATCACGCTTAAAAAGTTTTTTCTTATCGCCAAAAGCAATACTGAAGTCATGATTCATAGGTGCTGCTTTAGTAGATGGCTCCATCACCTTATTAAAAGATTGGGTAATATTATCTAGTTTTTCATCATCTTGATATCTGAAAGGAATATCGCCTTGGGCTTCTTCAGGAATTGCACGAGTTCCATCATCAAAACCTAGAAAATCAGTTTTTCCTCCTTCATAAGTCATGAAATTTTTATTGAAAGTAGTTTGAGTATTAAAGCCTGCTGAAGATGATAGAACAAACATAAATTCCTCAGGGAATTTCTTGGTACGAATATCAACATATCCACCAGCGAAATTGGCTGGTAATTCAGGGCTGAAAGTTTTATAAACCATCATATTTTCGATAATAGCACCAGGAAAAATATCTAGCTCAATATTATTCTTCTCAGGGTCCATACTCGGAACCATTGCTCCGTTTAAGTCAGTACGCGAATATCTATCTCCCAAACCACGTACGTAAATATATTTACCGCCTTGTACAGTTACGCCGCTAACTCTTCGGAGTGATGCTGCAGCATTTTTATCACCATTCATGCTAATTTCCTTGGAGGAAATACCATTTACACTAGTTGCAGCTTTCAGTTGCATGCTAACTAATGCATTCTCGGTATTCTTTATAGCTCGTGCTTCAATCACAGCTCCTTCAATTTGTACAGTATTAGAAATTAAGTTGAAATTAAATACTGCATTTCCATTAATACTAACTTCTATTTTGTTAGTAGTAATAGAGTTATAGGAAATATACGAACATATAAGAGTATATACTCCAGCTTCAAGATTCATTATAGTAAAGTTACCATCAAAATCAGCAATAGCACCTTTTGTCGTTCCTTGTATCACTACGTTTGCACCAATAAGTGGCTCGCCTGTTTTATTGTCTAAAATTATACCGCTTATATTGCCTGATTGAGCAAAGCTAAGGTTTAAAGTCAATAGCAAGATTAAACTTGCAAAAATGTACTTCTTCATTTAGTATCTATTTATAGGTTTTGTACGTTTTCTAGTAAAACTACATATTTTAACAGTGGTGTATAAAAAGTGTCAAATTCAGCAAAGAGATTGGCATTTTTTATAACCACTAATTAGTTATTATTCAAATAATAAAGTCCAACCAAAAGCCCAATTAGCAGCAGCAGGATCGAAAGCTCCTTTAAAGCTTACTTGAGTATAACCTGTCGTATATGGTGCTAGATTATTTGAAATCTCATTTCCAGTCGGGATAGGGTTGAACGAACCACTTGCTGGATATATAATGCCTGGGTCAGCATTTACAGTATTATTAGCGGAGGCAATATAAGTGTCAAGTTCTGCTTGTGCTATTGCTTCATCACCTGCATTTACTAAATCCTTTGCTCCAATTTTGAATATTCCAGCAGTAGTATTATCCGATACATCAAAGAAAATATTATTCTCAATTTTCAATTGACCATCTTTAAATCTCTTATAACTAGAAGTAGCTGTTAAGCTTTCCTTAAGTTCGATATCAATTCCTTTAGTTTGGTTTACAAAAATGCTATTATAAAATTCTCCGCCACCATTAGCACGAAAAGTCATTATCTTTTTTCCAGCAGCAGCACCACGGCCTACAAAAGTGGCATTATATACTATAGCACCTCCTAGTGGAGTTCCATCTTCTGGGTCATCAGCACCATCAAACTCTCCCAAGCGATCACCATCAATCGGGTCTTGAACAGCAAGCCAAAACTGACCTTGTCCACGATATCCCTGATCCCAATCAAAGGCATCATCTTTACAATAGGCAGAAATTAAGTATTTAGTTTGAACAGTACCTCCAAACCACTCATAGCCATCATCATTATTTGCAAAAACCTCAATATGCTCTATTGTAGTTCCTCTTCCTATTGCACCAAAAGTTAATCCATTAATTTCGTTATCAGCACCAATATTGGAGCCTCCATGACGAATTGATACATACTTCATTATTCCAGAATTGTCATTATCATCATCACCACCATACTCGCCACGAGGCTCTGTAGTGGGGATTCCTTCGATATTCATTTTATTAGGTACGGTATTGATTTTTGCTGAACCAAGAAGAATTACTCCTCCCCAAAGCCCTTTATCTGTTTTTGCTACGCTACCATTTAAGTCATCAGCTTCTGCTGTGAATATTATTGGATTTGTAGCAGTTCCTTCGGCAATTATTTTAGCACCACGAGCTATAATTAATGCACTTGCATTCTCTCCTTGCCCTGGTTTACCTTTAATAATAGTTCCAGCTTCAATTGTTAGTGTTTGACCATTATTTACAAATACAAATTTGCTTAAGATCCATACCTTATCAGAGGTAAGCGTTTTAGTTCCAGTACCTTCTCCGTGATCTATTATAGTAATAGTATTCCCACTTACAATATATTCAGTAGCAGTTCCATCTGTTGTGTCATCAATTGTATCATCTTTAGTACAGGAGGTAAAACTGAATGTCAATCCCATTAAGATTACTGCTAGTGTTAGTAATTTCCTTTTCATTTTGCTTCGTTTAAAATGTTTAATTTCTTTAGTTTTTATGTTTGATTATTTAATACTGCAAATAAATATCAATATGGATGTACCAATGTTATTGAAAGTTTATAATACCGTTATATAAATGCTAATTTAATGTTAAGAAATAGTTATGTGATTATGAAATGGCTAAAGTAAGACAGTCATTCCTGACACGTTTTTAAGTATAAAGGCTAAAGTTAAAAAAAGCGAAGCGGATATGCGTTCTATATGTGAACTAAAAGA
>JAOZKO010000054.1:0-8021 GCA_029935325.1 Bacteroidales bacterium | reverse complement strand
AGGCTAAAGTTAAAAAAAGCGAAGCGGATATGCGTTCTATATGTGAACTAAAAGACAAAGTAGGAAGTCATAAGTATTAGTAGTTTTATTAACTTCCTCAAAGCTTGGATTATCAATTCATCAATTTATCTTCTAAAATATTAGCATATATTTCAGCATAATAAAATGGTGTTTTTAGGCAAATAATCATATAAATATCAGTGTTAGAATTGAGCTTTTCATATGATTAATAATGAAAAATCTGATTTAACTCAATTATTTGTTTAATAAAATTCAAGATATAGCATTTAATTAGTTAATTTATTTGGATTGTAATTAGATGTTTATAAAGTGTTAATTGAAAGAAAATATAGAGAATGCTATTAGAAATACTTAGTTTCATTGTTATAATAATCACATAGCCAAATAGGTAAGATTTAAGTATTGTATGTCGCTTTTTGCACAATGTATTCTTAAAACATGATATATATTAGTTTTAAATACATTATCATATTTACATTAAATAAAATATGGCTCATATATGTAATTGAGATAACAAATATTATATCTTTGCAGCTTATTGAATTAGTTAAAAATTATTAAATTTTTATGTCACAACAAATCAATATTAAAAGGGGCTACGACATAAGACTCAAGGGAAAAGCACTGGAAGAAGTGCAAGAAATCCAATTGAGCAAATATGCCTTAAAGCCAACAGATTTTCATGGGTTATTTCCTAAGTTATCTGCAAGAGTAGGAGACAAAGTGAAAAGAGGAGCTCCTGTATTTTTCGATAAGAAGAGAGATTATGTTCAAATTCCTTCCCCTGTTAGTGGTACAGTTACTGAAGTTGTAAGAGGTGCTAAGCGTAAGATGCTTGAAGTTAGAGTTGAAGCTGACGGAACTGATGATTTTGTTTCTTATGACAAAGTTCAACCTTCAACATTGAATGGTGAACAAGTTATAAAGCAATTGATTGATAGTTGTCTTTGGTCATTGATTCGTCAGCGTCCTTATAATGTAGTTGCTAACCCAGAGGAAAAAGCTAAGGCGGTATTTATTTCAGGTTTTGATAGTGCTCCACTTGCTGCTAATACAGATTTTGTATTACAAGGGCAAGAGGAGGCTTTTCAGGCAGGAGTTGATGCATTGGGTAAAATTACTGAAGGTAAAGTTTATTTAGGAATAAGCACTGATACTAATTCTGCGGTATTGAAAAATGTAAAAGGTGCAGAAATTACTACTTTCAAAGGACCTCACCCAGCAGGTAATGTGGGGATTCAGATTCATCATATTACACCGATTAATAAGGGTGAAATAGTTTGGACTGTACAGGTACAAGATGTGGTAACTATCGGTAATTTGTTTATTTTAGGTGAGTATATGCCTGAGCTTACCATTGCATTGGCTGGTTCTGAAGTAGAGGCTCCACAATATTATAGAATAAAAAGAGGAGCGGAGATTGCCTCCATAGTAGAAGGTAAAATAAAAGCTGATGGCGATGTTCGTTATATTAGTGGGAATGTACTTACAGGAACCAAGGTTGATAAGAATGGGTATCTTTCATATTATCACAATATGATTAGTGTTATTCCAGAAGGAAACAAATTCGAATTCTTTGGTTGGCTTATTCCAAGTCCTAAAAAGCATAGTTTTTATAGAACAGCATTCTCATGGCTTACTCCAAAGAAAGAGTATAGCCTAAATACTAACCTAAATGGTGGTGAGCGTGCATTTGTTTTTACAGGTGAGTTCGATAAAGTATTTCCAATGGATATTATACCCATTGAGCTAATAAAGTCAGTTATTATTGACGATATTGATCAAATGGAAAACTTAGGAATATATGAAGTTGATGAAGAAGACTTTGCTCTATGTGAGTATATTAGTACTTCCAAAATTAATATTCAGAGTATCCTTCGTGTTGGGTTAGATAACATTAGAAAAGAAATGAGTTAATAATTGATAAATTTAAGTTAGATGAAATTTATAAGAAATATATTAGACTCAGTTAAGCCTCACGTACAAAAGGGAGGGAAGTTTCAAGCTTTCCATTCAATGTATGATGCTGCTGATACTTTGTTTTTTGTCCCCGATGTTGTAACTACCAAAGGAAGTCACATTCGCGATGGTGTTGATATGAAGAGAGCAATGTTCATAGTTGTAATAGCTTTAGTTCCTGCTTTATTATTTGGAATGTGGAATGTAGGATTTACTCATTTTGCATCCATTGGTGAGGAGGCTGAAATTTTCACCGCTTTCTGGTATGGATTCCTTAAAGTATTGCCAATAATTCTTGTTTCCTACGGTGTAGGACTTGGTATTGAAATTGCTTTTGCTCAGTCAAGAGGTCATGAGGTAAATGAAGGATTCTTTGTTTCAGGAATGCTAATTCCACTGATAGTTCCAGTAACCACACCTTTATGGATGGTTGCTGTAGCAGTTGCTTTTGCAGTTATCTTTGGAAAAGAAGTATTTGGAGGCACAGGAATGAATATTGTTAACCCTGCATTGATGACACGTGCAGTACTATTCTTTGCATATCCATCAGCTATGAGTGGCGATAAAGTTTGGATATCAGAAAGTGCTGATGCAATATCTGGAGCAACACCTTTAGCTGAATTAACAGCAGGTAATGGTTCTGGATTAAGTCTATTTGAAATGTTAGTTGGAAATTACGCTGGTTCAGTTGGTGAAACCTCAGTTATAGCAATTGGAATAGGAGCATTTATTCTGTTGTTTACAGGAGTAGCAAACTGGAAAATAATGACCTCATTCTTTGTAGGAGGATTTGCGATGGCAGTAATATTACATTCCTTTGCAGGCAGCTTTCCTGATAATTCCTATTTAGAGCTTTGCCCTTGGGAACATATACTAATAGGTGGATTTGCATTTGGTGGTGTGTTTATGATTACGGACCCTGTTACTGCAACTCAAACAGAAACTGGAAAATGGATTTATGGATTCCTCGGAGGCTTTATTGCTATTCTGGTTAGGGTTCTCAATCCCGCTTATCCTGAAGGAGTGATGTTGGCAATTCTATTTGTGAATATTTTTGCTCCAACCATCGACTTCTATGTTGTGGATGCCAATATAAAGAAACGTTTAAAACGTGCTAAGGTAAGCGCTTAATATTAACCATTAAATCTAAGAAGACATGAATAAGAACAGTAATTCATATATATTTATTTACGCTTCGCTTATGGTGGTATTGGTTGCAGTGATACTTACTTCTGCAAACCTTGCACTTAAGCCATTACAGGAGAAAAATAAAGAAAACGAAAAGATGATTAACCTATTGTCAACAATAGGCATCGAAGCTAATGCGGATAACGCAAAAGAGCTTTATGAAAACTACCTTATAAAGGAAGTAATTATTAACAAAGAAGGTGAAGAAATTGGTGTTTATGCTAATGGCCAAATGGAAATTGGTGACAAAAGAGCCTTTAATGTAAAACTGAAATCAGCACTCCATGATATTAAGAAAAGTGGAACTGTTGCAATGCCATTATTTATTATGGAAAACGATGGTGAGCGATTTTATATTATTCCGGTTTTTGGTAAAGGATTATGGGGCCCAATATATGGTAACGTAGCCTTGAAGAGTGATAAAAACACTATTGCTGCTGTAACCTTTGGTCACGATTCTGAGACCCCTGGCCTTGGAGCTGAAATTGTAGATGCACCATTTACGAGCTTGTTTGTGGATAAACAAATATTCAAGGATGGCGAATTTGTTTCAGTAGCCGTTGTAAAAGGTGGTGTTGCAAATCAGAGAAAAGTTGCCGCTGATAACGGTGTAGATGCAATCTCGGGAAGTACACTTACTTGTGATGGTGTAACAGAAATGCTAGCAGATTGTATGGTAAATTATGTTAACTACTTAAAAAAAGATAATTAGTTATGGCAGCAAATGAAAGAGAGCCTTTGTTCTCACCTAAGAATTTAAAGCTGATTACAAATCCAATAAATGTGGATAACCCAATTACAAAGCAAGTATTGGGAATATGTTCAGCTCTTGCGGTTACGGTTAAACTAGAGCCAGCAATTGTAATGTCAATATCTGTATTAGCAGTTATGGCATTCGGAAACCTAATTATTTCTTTAATGCGAAATGGAATACCTTCTCGTATTAGAATTATCGTTCAACTTGTTGTAATTGCAGCATTAGTAATTTTGGTCGATCAAGTATTAAAAGCATATGCTTATGATGTTAGTAAGCAGCTTTCTGTATTCGTTGGTCTAATTATTACCAACTGTATTATTATGGGTCGATTTGAAGCCTTTGCAATGGCAAACAAGCCTTGGCCTTCATTCCTTGATGGTTTGGGTAATGCCTTTGGTTATGCGTGGATACTTATAGCTGTAGCGTTTTTCCGTGAGCTATTTGGCTCAGGAGCTTTGATGGGATATCAGATTATTCCTGATTCATTCTACGATATGGGATATGTAAATAACGGATTGGTAATTCTACCTCCAATGGCATTATTTGCAGTAGCTGCTATTATTTGGGTGCAGCGCTCTCGTAACAAAGAACTTATAGAAGACTAATTGATAAACTTATAAAGATATTGATATGCAAGATTTAGTAAATATATTTGTAAAATCCATTTTTGTTGATAATATGGTATTTGCATACTTCCTAGGAATGTGTTCCTATTTGGCAGTATCAAAAACCGTTAAAACATCAGTTGGTCTTGGTGCAGCAGTAATATTTGTATTAATTATTACCGTACCTGTTGATTACTTAATGAACCAATACTTACTAGCACCTGGTGCTTTGGTGTGGTTAGGAGCAGAATATGCTAGCGTTGACTTAAGCTTTCTAAGCTTTATTATGTTTATCGCTATTATTGCTTCAATGGTACAATTAGTAGAAATGATTGTTGAGAAATTCTCTCCATCATTATACGCCTCATTAGGTATCTTCCTTCCTCTAATTGCAGTTAACTGTGCTATACTTGGAGGTTCACTATTTATGCAACAACGCGAGTACCAGAGTATAGCGGAAGCTACGGCATTTGGCCTAGGCTCAGGTATTGGTTGGTTTTTAGCAATCGTTGCTATTGCAGCTATTCGCGAAAAAATACGTTACTCAAATGTTCCAGCACCTCTTAGAGGGCTTGGTATTACTTTCGTAATCACTGGTATTATGGGTCTAGCTTTTATGACATTTATGGGCATAAAGCTTTAATCATTATTGATGAATATTATAAAAATATAAAGATATGATATTAGCAGAAATTTCAATCTATTCAGTAATAGCAATTAGTGTTGCGGCCTTCCTAGGTGTTATGCTGATTTTAGTAAGCCTTTTGCTTTATGCAAAAAAGAAACTTACTCCTCAAGGAAAAGTTAAGCTTATAATTAATGGAGAAAAAGAAATAGAAACAGAACCAGATGGTACACTATTAGCCAAAATGACAGAAGAGAAAATATTCCTTCCTTCTGCTTGTGGTGGTGGAGGTACTTGCGGTATGTGTAAAGTTCAAGTTCTTTCTGGTGGTGGAGATATACTTCCTACCGAAAAAGGATTCTTTACTCGTAAGGAAGCTCAAAACGATTGGCGCTTAGGTTGCCAAGTTAAGGTTCGTAATGATATGGAAATCGGGGTTCCAGCTGAGATATTTGGTATCAAGAAGTGGGAATGCGAAGTGGTTTCTAACGAAAGTGTGGCTACATTTATCAAGGAGTTTGTTGTCAGACTTCCTGAAGGTGAAGTTATGGACTTCCGCTCTGGAGGTTATATCCAAATAGATGTTCCAAAGATTACAGTGAACTATAAGGATATGATAGTTGGAGAAGAATATAGAGGCGATTGGGATAAGTTCAATATGTGGGATCTTCAAATGAAGAATCCAGAGCCTATTTACAGAGCTTACTCTATGGCTAACTACCCTGCCGAAGGTAATATTGTAATGCTAAATATTCGTGTTGCAACTCCACCTTGGGATCCTAAAACTAAAGGATTTATGAAGGTTAATCCAGGTATTTGTTCTTCTTATATCTACAATCTTAAGCCAGGTGATAAGGTGATGGTTTCAGGTCCTTATGGCGAATTCTTTATTAAAGATACAAAGCGTGAGATGATGTTTATTGGCGGTGGTGCTGGAATGGCTCCAATGCGTTCTCATATATTCGATCTTTATTTAACAAAGAAAACCGATCGTAAAGCTACTTTCTGGTATGGTGGGCGTTCAAAGCGTGAACTATTCTATGTAGATCAGTTTGAAGCAATCGAAAAAGATAATCCAAATTTTAAATTCAATATTGGTTTATCAGAACCAGATGCTGAAGATAATTGGGAAGGATATGTTGGTTTTATTCATCAAATTATTCTTGATAATTACCTATCTAAGGTAGAAGAGCCAGAAGAAATAGAGTACTACTTATGTGGCCCTCCAATGATGAATGATGCTGTTCTTAAGATGCTCGAAGATATTGGAGTGCCTGATGAGATGATAGCATTTGATGACTTTGGCGGATAAACAATAGAAATATATAAAATTAAAAAAGACTGAGCATTGCTTGGTCTTTTTTGTTTTATGACAAAGAGAGTTTGAGTAATAGTCACGGTGTCACTCAAAGTGACGCCGTGACTATTACTAGATGAGTCAGAGGTTTTATAGTTTTCTTTTTACTAATAAATTTTAAAAATACAATCAGTATTCAGTGGATCAGTAATATGTAACAATAATGTTGACTGCTAATTACAGATTACTGAATACAGCTTACTGTTTACTGATGAAATTAGGATTCAAATATAATAAAATATTTTTATTAGAAACTTGCATGAAACCCTGTAGAACTAGCTATTAAATTCCAATTATTAGCAATATATTTGCAGAATAGTTTTGATGCTAAATTTATGTCAATGACCCAGAAAGAGTCAGATATTAATAGCCAGGATGAAACCCATGGTTATGAATATGAATTTGTGGAGGTTTTGGCGGTATTTTTGTTTTTTACAAAAATAGTGACAAAACATTTCTTCGATATCATTTAACATATAATCCTTGTTCAATATTTATTATGGAATCCGAAATAAAATATTACCAAGAATCGAAAAACATAAGCCTTAAAGGTTTAGTAATATCCTATGGAGCATACTTGCTTTTGGCACTTGTATTTGCATACTTCTATGCAGTATTCTCTACCTTTATGCCTGATGTATATATAGGCTTTTTTATAACTGTAGGACTTGGCTTATTGTTAGGGATTTCTATCCGCTTTATTGTTCGTATTGGGAGTAATAGAAATAAGAAAAGTCAATTAATTCAAGCTTTTATTTTTGGATTATTGACAAACTATTTTCAATGGGTATTTTATCTATTGTATGTTTTTAATAATGCTGTTCCAAAACCTTATGAGTATCTAGCAAACCTTCATTGGATATTAATGCCTAATTCATTTTTCTCAGCCATAGCTGAAATAAACCATTATGGGGCATGGTCAATATTTGGAATTCAAATGAATGGTTTACAACTTACAATTATATGGATTATTGAAGCTCTTATAATTATTGTATTACCAATGGTCGCCATATTTAAAACTAAGGTTTACCCTTATTCTGAGTATTTAGGAAAATGGTATCAAAAATTCACAATAGATATTGATTATAGGTCAATATCTTCCATTGCATTATTTAGTAAAGAATTATACGATGATGCATATGCTGCAATTGAAGGCTTAGACTTTGGAGATGGTTATAGGCATTCCAAAATTCATATCTTCTATCTGAAAGATGAAGATACTCAATATATTACCTGCGAAAATATATTTATAGAAGGCAGAGGGAGAGGCAAAGTGCATCCGACCATTGTTATTAATAACCTAGCTATTGAAAAGCAAATGGCAGATACTATATTAAAGAATATCAAACATGATAAAGAGAGTTAGG
The DNA here is from genome assembly GCA_029935325.1 of Bacteroidales bacterium. Classification (GTDB taxonomy): domain Bacteria; phylum Bacteroidota; class Bacteroidia; order Bacteroidales; family UBA1556; genus UBA6267. The sequence continues at coordinate 142 of JAOZKO010000054.1, read as the reverse complement.
TAATAGTCACGGTGTCACTCAAAGTGACGCCGTGACTATTACCAAACTCAAAGTGACCGTGAGTACTTAAACTCACTTAAACTTTTTGTTACTACTCAGTCGGGTTAAATGATTGATATTCAGTAGCCCAGTGCTTTAGCTC
>JAOZKO010000268.1 GCA_029935325.1 Bacteroidales bacterium | reverse complement strand
TAGATCAAATATTGCCATTAATATATTCCCAGATCACGTTCATCATTTCGCTGCTCTTCATTTTTAATACATTTTTCTAAATATGCTATTTCATTTTTAGCCCATTCTAGAACATTTTTATTTTGATGTGCTAATAAATCTTTAAAAGCCTTCTCTTGGCGTTTATAATATGGTATAGATGAACCTACCCAAGAAAATGAATGCATGTTAGAACTTATATCTAACAATACTCCTTCATGATCTCCAAATTCATCTATCATTTTCATAGCTACTGGTGTGAACTTCCACTCCCCATCTACTTCAGTTACAACTTTTATTGATTTAGCTAAGGCACTCGCAGATTTTTCACTTTGTTTGCAAAGTTCAATAATTTTCTCATCTGGAATATCATTAACTAGTGCAAAGTCACTATCGGTATTACTACGATGACCTATCATTTGCTGCATTCTAAACTCCTGCATAGGTGTTAACTCTTCGATATGTTTAAATAATATTGGCCAAACGATATTACCATGTTCTTTAATCAAATAATGAACAATTTTTTTAAGGCTCCCTCTAGCCTTTATATCTTTAGAAAATGCTTGTTTGAAAATATTTTCAGAGATAGCTATAATAAATTCTTCATCTATAGCCAAGTTATTTATTTGTCTAATAGCCTGTTCCAAATAATAAAAGTCCATAACTTCATTATTAGTAGTTTCATATTCAATTTGTAGTATCACTCGCTTAATAATTTCTACTAAAGCAACAAATGTTTCAATTGAACCGTGTGTATACATAGAAAGAATATCTAATGCTATCCAAGCACCTTCTTCTTGCAAACTTAATAGCTCATAAAGTAGCTCTTTTATATCTTCAGATGAAAGATGATCTAAAGATCTTCCACTACCAAAGTGTCTTAGTGCATTGATTTCCAAACGATGTTCTTTTATTTGCTCAATAATCAACTGCAATTCATTTACAGATGGCTTACTTGATTGCAAGAATCTTGGTAAAAACCTTACTAAATCATTATCTTTGATCACTATTTCTATAAAGGCATCCCATACACTTTTGTCTTTATTTTTTTGAACATCCATCATCGCAACTATAAGCTCTGGATTAGGAAACTCAATAGTTTTCAATATAGTTAATCCTTGCTCAATGTAATCCGATATATCATCGGTTTCTTCTGCAAATATTCTCCCTAAAGTTCTAGCTTGACGCTGTTCGCCCGTAAGCAATATAGGTAAGTTATTCATTAAGTCACTTGGATTTCCAATAATTTCTTTTGATAATGACTCTGCATCTATGTATGCATGATCAATAAAATTTCCTTCATCATCTTTATCATGAGTGTATGGTGGAACACTTACAATTAATCTCAGACGATCAACAATATTATCTGGTTCTAGTAATACTAGCCATTCATGTAATTTATTTATGCCTTCTTCAGGCATACTTTCTGTATCGAACTCTATAGTATCTTTGATGTTTTCAACTGCCTCAGGCCAAAACCTTCCATCAAGCTCAACCAGTTCATTAAGAGCCTTATTGAGACTCTCTAGTCGCCCCTGCTCTACTAAACTTCGAATATTATATGCTATGGCCTGTTTCACTTGATCTCTTAAAATTTTATGATGTTTGGCGATTAGCACTAGCCTATCAATAGCACCATCCCAATAATCAAACACATCTTGCCATATCGTAGGATGCCAATCTTCTAAAGGTTTTCCACTCCCTTGCTGTTCTGCACCACCACTACGCATATAATTTCCAAGAGATATTGCTTGTTCTAAAGCCTTGATGGCAATTTCAATTTTCTTATTGCAGCCTGACGCTATAGCCTCATCAGCAATAACTAATCGCAACTCAGGTGGGGCTTCAGTTCCAGACAAATATGTCTGAAAGAGTTGTACAAATTGACCAGTGGCATTGTTTGACCAACTCTCATTCTCTGCTACTGCTAATTTCAACAGTAGCCTAGCAGCATTTTGAAATTCTGATTCTCGAAAACTTAATTTTTCCAAGGACCAAACTATATTTCTACGCACATCACTGTCAATAGCCAATACTTCTTCTTCTGACATTGGAGAAATCACACGAGACAAGGCATTCAGTGTTGCTTCTGGGTTCACTTCTACTAAAGAGCGAAAGAGACGAGAACCCAGGCTAGATAGGATCACTTCCGCTTGGCCAAAAGGGCCATTATCTTGACATATGTCTTTTATAAGGTCTACTGCTTCTGGTAAAGTATCAAGGTACACCATATGATCACAAAATGCAGTGTTGAGTTGACCAGGCATTGATTGTGTTATTAATTCTACTTGCTTTTCTGGACGAGTATTTTTCCACCAGTCAATTGCCAGTCTAATAGCTAATGGTTTGGGAACAAGCTGAACATAACGACCTCGTTCATCTATTACACCACGTTCTTTGAAACTTTGAATACATTCATAAAATGTATCTCTGCTTTCAGCACATATATTTTCTGCTATATAATAATATTCTTCAACGGCACTATCTTTCATCCCAAACTTATCGAAAAGAGCACAAGCCCTTAATATTTTTTGATAGGTATCGTTCTGCTCATCACCCTTCCATAGCATTTTTTGCAAAAGGTAGTCATCAGTTAAACTACTCATTTCATTTGATTGATTTAAACGTGCTTGAATTAATAATACAGCTATCTGCGGAAAACCTTGAGCCATTGAAATAATTCGACTTAAACCAGATATAGAGTCTCCATAATCAGGTTCTAGCATCTGCTTGATATCATCATCAACTAATCTTTCCAATTTAATGGTAGGGGTGTTTTCATCTTTTTCAGGATTATAATCAAGGGTTAATAACGATAAATTACTTTCTAAATGCTCTACTTGATGTTTTAATTGCATATGCATCGAATGTTCGCAGTTATCTACAACGAGAACTCCTCTGTATCCAGCTATTGCCCAGTTTGAGACAATTGAAGGTAGATTTTTAAACCCCCTAGCAATATCAATATAAAGCACTTTTTCCTGTGATAATTCAGGTTCACTTTGATCCCTAAAAACTTCAAGGGCTAAACGTGTTTTACCTAACCCGGACATACCAATAATACGAGCACTTTTTTTAGGATTGACTAATAAGCTACGGATATCATCAATTGCTTTTAGGCGCATCTCGTCTGCAACAAAAGGATACTGCTGTGATTCGTCATAACCTGCCCACTGATCATAAGTTAATGCACCATCAAGCCCAGCATATTTAACCATAAGTTCCTTATTTACAAAATTTTGAAAAATCATATAACTCAGGTCATTAGAATCTTTTGGTTTGATGATATTCTTATGTCCTTTATCTGGAATCATATCAATAGTATGCTGACGACATATACTTTTAGAGCTTTCAGAACTAACTATTTTATCTGCCAGTCCAATTACACATTGAATATCAAGTCTAGCATCCATATTTGAAGCCGCCCATTGATCATTCAATACATCTAAAAAGTCTGACTCACTACACAGTTGTTTAAGATGCTGATGTTTCCAAGAAACAAAATTACTAATGTCGGCTAATATAGATCCTAGTTGAGGAACAGCATAGAGTAAAACTTTTTTAACTTTAGTTTTATGTCCTGATATTTGTTCGTCTAATAGATACTTACGAATTACTAATCCACCCAAACTGTGACCCACTAAAATCACTTCATCAAACCTATCACATTTGTATGTAATTAATGTTTTAAGTGCTTTTGCTAAATCTTGAATTGAACTATATTTCTTTTGTAATAAAGGAATACGCACTATCTCAGTAGGGTATTCAAATAAACCATATTCAAGATCTAAGTCATGGTCTTCTTTAAGTAGTTCAAGAAATTGCCCCCAAGAACCTTTTGCACTTCCACCTAAGCCATGAACAAAAATTACTACCTTCTTCATATATTCTCCATTTTTGAGATATTTAATTTTCCAGAGATTAATTTTGGTAACAGTAAATCACGTTGCTGTCTAAGATTTAAATTCTTTCTATGAAGTGAATTAATCAATTCAAACATAGGTCGAACAATATTAGTAAACTGTTTTAAGGCATCCTCACTAGGTTGAGCGAAAAAGTAATTATCAAAACAACTGTTTTGCACTCTTTGCT
>JAOZKO010000267.1 GCA_029935325.1 Bacteroidales bacterium | reverse complement strand
ACTGGGATGTTTATAGTTGGTTCGGAGCAGGAAGTTCTTGGGGACCAAAACTAGATGGCACTCAAGCTCTCTGGTGGGATGGTGAAACAAGATCATATTCTCCTCAAGCTGATAACAGATCATATATGTTTAAGAGGGGTACAGAAAAGGTTCATAACCTTTCTTTCTCTTCAGCAAGTGATTTGGGAAGCATCCGAATTGGTGTATCTCATAAGAGTGGTGATGCCATTGTTAATAACACAAATTCTGAGAGCACAAACTTTTCTTTAGGTTCTCATATTAATATCTCTAAGGTTCTAAGTGCTGATGTAACAGCTGGTTATAATCAAAACTATAGATTGAATACACCTGAGATTGGAAACAATAATTCCTGGACAAAATTTAATATCTATGGTATGTCCAGAGAATTTCAGGGAATAGAGAAAGATCTTTATTACGGTGAGGATGAATATGATGGCTATAGAGTAAATTTTGGCGGTGCTTATCCTCATGCTGAGTATAGTAAAAATTTGTTTTGGAGTCTTTATGAAAATAATAGTCGTCTATGGCGAGATGAATTTATTTCTACTGTGAAACTGAATGCTGATATTACTCCATGGTTAATGGCCTTTGTTAGAACATCTGCAAATTTCTTAGGTACGAGATTTGAGCAAACAAATAATACTATTCAGACAAACGGATTAGATGGTGGTTCTTTTAGGAAAACAATCACAAAACAAAAAACCTTTAATACGGATATAATGGCAACTTTACATCAGGATGATCTTCTGATGGAAGGGTTTAATGCTAGTTTAACTCTTGGTTATAATACTTATTCAACCAACTCTGCTGGATTAAGGGGACAAAACTTAGGCCCATTTAAGGTTCCTAATGTTTATTCACTAAGTAATTGGAATGATAGATTAAGAACAAGAATAGACGAAACAAGGTATGATGTACAATCGTACTCTTATGTCGGATTGCTAAATATGGGATATAATGATTATTTATTCCTTGAATTAACTGGAAGACAAGATCATACTTCAACTTTACCAACAAACAGCAATTCTACATTCTATCCGTCAATGAATACTTCTTTCGTTTTTACTGAAGCGTTTGATATGGGTGGAATAAAAGAAACACTTAGTTTTGGTGCCTTGAGATTAGCTTGGGGTAAAAGTGCTAATGCTACAGAGCCATACCAGCTTGATAATACATATAGCACCGGTACCTTTGGTAATGTAACAACAATTTACAGACCAGGTACAATTCCTCCTACTGATTTGACGTTCCAAACTTCTGAATCAAAAGAAGTAGGTCTCTCTTTAGGCTTTTTTAAGAATAGACTAAATCTTGATTTCACTTATTATGATATATTATCTGAAAATCAGATAATGACATCTAATATTTCTTTAGCTTCAGGAGCCTCAAGAGCAAAATTCAACTCTGGCGAATTAAGTAATAAAGGGATTGAAGTGATTTTAAACGCAGCACTTGTTAGTAAAAGTGATTTTACATGGAGTGCCTCACTAAACGCTGCAAAAAACACTAATAAGGTGATATCATTAGCTGAAGGTATTGAGGAACAACAGATCGCTACAGTTTTTGGTAGTTTAGGAGCTTTTATGAAAGTTACTCCTGGTGAGACTTATGGATCTATTTATGGTACCGATTTTGAATATGACGACCAAGGTAGAAAGCAGGTTACTAACATCTACAATAAAGATGGAAGTGGCGATGTTGTTGGTACGCAATATATGGTGACAGCTGATCCAGTGTTGATTGGAAATGCTGCTGCTAAATTGAGAGGTGGCTTGTCGAATAGTTTGAGGTATAAAAATATTCGCATAAGTGCTCTTATTGATTATAAAATCGGAGGCGATATCTACTCAGTTGACCACGCTGTTGCAATGGGTAGTGGATTAGCTCCTGAAACTGCTGAAGCAAGGAATGGTGGAGGTTTACCTTACACATTCCCAGATGGAACTACTGCTGATGTAGGTATGATTATGGATGGTTATAACGTAGATGATGAGAGGGATAATGACCGTGTTATTACTCCAACTAATTATTACGGTATCACTTATGCTGGTTGGTCTCATCTTAACAGGGCCAGAAGTTTATCCGTATTTGAAAACACTTGGGTAAAACTTAGAGAAGTTACCATTACTTATAGTTTCTCTAAAAGCTTGATGGAAAAGACAAAAGTATTCCAAGACTTGTCTATTTCCTTGGTTGGTAGAAATCTATTTTATATCTACTCATCACTGCCTGATCATCTAAATCCAGAAGCTATCAACGGAGTTGGAAACGGACAAGGACTGCAATGGGCAGCTTTCCCAAGTATCAGGTCTATTGGTTTTAGTTTAAAAGCTGGGTTTTAATTAAATAAAATAGAACAAAATGAAAATACTAAATATGAGGAAGACAAATATTGGGGTTCTAATACTCCTTCTTGGTGGGTTTTTATCATTTCAATCTTGTGAAAAGGATTTTGGAGATATTAATAACAGCTACCAAGCAAATCTATATGAAGCCACTATTCCAGGCTTGTTTAATGGTGTAGTAGGTTCGCTTAGGAAAACTAATATGCACTATCGAGTTCCTGTAGCTTGGTTATACCAATGGAATCAGCAGGCTGCTATGTTTTCAGTTTCTGGATATCGATTAGATGACAATACCACTGCTGCATGGCAGAATTATTATGCTGCAATGGCTAATGTTAAGGATATTGAAGCACTGATTGCTGATGAAGAAACACCAGCAGATTTTGTTAATATTCAGGCTATGATAAAAGTTGTAATGGCCTATAAAACACTATCTACAACCCTGCTTTATGGTGATATGCCATATGTTGAGGCAGGAAAAGGTTTCTTAGGTACAGATGGATTTAGACCCGTTTACGATAGTCAACAGTCTGTTATGGAAGCAGCAATTAATGATTTAAGCTGGGCTATTGATAATTTATCCACGGATGCCACACAGGTAACATTAGAAGGGGCAGATGTTCTCTTTGGTAATGATGTTGATCAGTGGACAAAGTTTGCTAACTCATTGCGTTTAAGATATGCGATGACGATGAGCGAAAAGCATGGATCATTTGCCGATCCTATTATTGCAGATGCATTAGGCAAGCCTTTATTGGCTGCTGATGAATATGTTGGATTAGACCCTGTAAGTGTTCCTGGTTTAGAAAATAGACGAGACGGATACTACAGAGGTAATTCATACATGCGCATGGGATCAACAATGTGGGAGAATATGTCTTCTACTAATGCTGTTGATGGATCTGGAATTTATGATTTGAGATGTTCAATTCTTTGGGAACCAAATGAAAATGATGAATGGGTACCATATCCACAAAACCCAGGAAATGATGTTGATGCCGTTACTGGCGATCCACATGTGCCAGGTAGACTAACTGACTGGGCTTCAAGTAGATCAAATTTCGCCTCGTTTAATGTGTATTACGTTAATGATTTTACATTACCGCAATTCATAATTACAGGTACTCAAATAAGTTTCTTAAAAGCAGAAATTTATAATAGAGGTATTGATGGTGTTGGAGCTAGTTCAACTATGGCAGAAGAATCCTATAATGAAGGGATCGTTTCATCTGTTAAATTTTGGCAAAATCATGCATTTAATTCAATATGGGATGTTAATAAGCCAGCAACTGCTGAGCCTACATTTGATGAAATGAATGCCATGTTAACTAATGCTGAAGTTGCATACAGCGCAGATGGAAGTGCTGCTTTGAGCCAAATTTATAAGCAGAGCTGGATTTCATTAATCCATCAGCCATTTGAAGCTTGGAATTTGCAGAGAAGGACAAATAATGCAACTCCAAATGTTCCTCTTGCAGCTTCTAGTCTTGTTACTGATTTTAATAGGTTAACTTACCCACAATCCGAAAGGGAAACTAACCGTATTAATTATAACGATGCTACTTCTGATGATTACACGGAAAAAACAAAAATGTGGATCTTCATGCAATAATATAGGTACTTATTATATTATATAGTTTTAAAAAAAGCCACTGAACTTCAAGTTCAGTGGCTTTTTCTTATCTTATTCTGGACCTAACTTATTTTTCGATTTTAATCACCACAGCTTTGTCACTTGGAGGTTTGTTT
>JAOZKO010000266.1 GCA_029935325.1 Bacteroidales bacterium | reverse complement strand
ATAACAACATCTTCAGCAGAAGGTGTTGGATTAGTAGGGAAAGTGATTTTTGTTAAAGGACCATCAGTAAATGTTAAATCAGTTGTAACAACTGCATCATAAGTTTTGTCTGCTGGATCAGGGGCTATTTCTTCATCTTTGTTACATGCAACTGTTGCCATCATTGCAATTACTACTAAACTTCCTAAAATTAATCTAATCTTGTTCATAGTTTTAAATTGTTTAAGTGCCTTTTTATAGGCTAGTTAATTAATTGTTTAAAATACTGTTTTTACTTATATTTATTTATTGTTGTTTATTTAGAAATCTACTTCTACGCGAAATTGAATAAATCCAAATTGCTCTCCTGGAGTGCCCTTAGTTGCATCCACTTCTGACCAATCTTTGGTAAGGTCACCATTTACATCATAGCCAATATTTAAATTTTCTTTTCCATTAGCATAACGGTCGTGGTCAGCATATGAATAATTCAACATAAATTTTACATTTGAATTTACATGATAATTAAGGCCAAAAGTATAGGCATTTGCTCCACCACCATATATCTTTGCATCAAAATCATTTAAGCTGATATAATCGTAACGGAATGCTAATTCGATATCGCCCCAGCTACGACCTCTTTGAATTTTTGTAAATTCTCCTTCACTAGAGTTATATTGGTAGCGCCCTCCAAATATTAGCCATGCTGCTTGTGCATAAAGGCCATCTGCTGTTGATGACGTTACTCCACTAACCTGATTCAAGTCAGTTCCATTCATAGTAGACATTATATATTCAGATTGGAACATAATATTTTTCCATGCAGCTACAAATTCTATATTTGCTAATGTACGAGACTCTACATTCCTAATATCGTCAGTATCTAAATATTTCTTACGATTTATATTCGACATAGTACGGGTGCTATGGCGCCATGCATCGCTTACTTCCCATGAAGTTTTGGGTGTACGATATGAGTATCCAGCACCAATATGAAAAATCATCTCCTTTTCAGGTAATGGTAATCTAACAACTGCACGACCTGTATAACTATAGCCTTCGTCCATGCCTTGTTTTTTATTGTGAGATTGAGAAAGTTCAGCTTCTTCATAACCTCCTAAATCAGCAAAGTGTACTCCTGCATATAGTAACCAATAATCATCGTACTTACGAGCCTGAAAGCCAATGTGGCGAGAAGGGGCAAAAGTACTTGCTAGAGAACGTTCTATAAAAGTAACATAACGTGAAGTTGTTACTGTTTCCATTGAAAAAGACTCCTTGAAATTACCTATGCGGAAACTAAGATTCTTTGCGAAACCACTTTCTTCAGTAAAACGGTAGCCAATAATCATATCTTTCATTTCAACTTGAGAACCAGCAAAGTCTAAATCTACTTCTCCATACCAGTTTTCGTGTAGAATAGCCTTTACAGCAAAACGAGCACGACGAATCGTCACTCCATTTCCTATGGGATTATATGCGTTATCGTCAAAGAAATAGGCTCCATCAACATAAACTCTATTGTCTAGCCAAAGCTTATAACTTTTATCGGCACTTTCAAATGTAAGAATTCCACTGCGGTCTTCTGGATTCAATGGGTGTCTTTCCACTACAATTCCATATTGATTAGTTGCCTGCGCCGAATCTTGCTGGGCAATTAATATACCTGTAAAGGAAATAAATAGCATTAAAAGAGTAATTTTCTTCATATTATAATAATTTATTAGATTTGTTAAATATATCAGGAAACAAAAGTCAATAAAATTTTTAAGCCTACTACTTTATTAACCTCTACAATAACTCTACAAGATGGAATAATCCTTTTTTTTATTTTTTTTATTTGTTATCTATATTGTGATTTGTATTTTCTGAGAGCTACATAGTTTTCTTGCAAAGACTAATTATTCTTAAGGTCAGGCTATCAATACTCCGTTAATGTTTTGTATAAATCACACAGTCAGGCGATTACGGCTTTATGCAATAATGTATAATAGTCACAAAATCAACACTTTGCGCCTTGGCGTCTTTGCGAGAAACATAAACTCAACGAAGTATTAGCTATATATTACGGATAAATTCACTGAGGTTAATACTCCCACTTAACTGCATCTTTTTTCGCAATCTATAGCGGTTCATCTCCACACTTTTGCTAGAAATATTAAGGATAGAAGCTATTTCTTTAGACGAAAGGTCCAGCCGTATTAATGAACTAAGCCTGATTTCACTTGGTGTAAGACCAGGGTATTTATTGTGTAGTGCTGAATAGAATAAATCACTGTTTTCGCTAACATAAAGTTGAAAAGTATCTCTGTCCTTATCTAATTGTAGTGTCTCACGAATCATATTCTGCAGTTCAAACAATTCGGCATAGCAAACAGCAAATTTAGGATTAGCTCTAAATTTATCTATTTTCATGCTCAAAGCTTTTAATGACTCATTCTTTTGAATGATATTTAATGCCATATTAACAGCCTCTGTTCTTTTGCTTTGATCAGATTGCTCCGAAACAGAAGATGCTTTCTTATTAGTATGATGTGTTTTGTTATTCGCCATAAACTGTGCTGCAAATGTATCAAATATTTAATTGTTTGTTAGCAAAATAGAGAAAGTATCAAATATTTTTCTAATTTTGTATTCTAATTTCAAAAAAACAAAGTTATGTCAGCAATATTAAATTTCGCCATTTTTCCTACTGATAAAGGAGATAAAGGTAGTAGTGAGCATGTGAGTAAAGTACTTAAAATGATTGATGAAAGTGGTGTTCCTTATAAGTTAAATCCCATGGGTACATCTATTGAAACAGATACAATGGAGGAGGCTTTGGATATTGTAAACAGAGCTTATAAGGTTTTAGAGCCGGTATCAAACAGAGTTTATTGCGCAATAACAATTGACATTAGAAAAGGAAGAGAATTGGGAATGACCCAAAAGATTGCTTCCATAGAAAAAAGAATAGGAAAAGTAAATCAATAATGAATTTCAAGAAATTAGTAAAAATTCTCGGACCAGGATTGCTATATGCTGGTGCTGCCGTGGGAGTGTCGCATTTAGTGCAAAGTACTAGAGCTGGTGCTGGTTATGGTTTTGAATTGATTTGGATAATAATAATTGCAAATATTCTAAAGTATCCATTCTTTGAATTTGCTCCAAGATATACTGCAGCCACAGGCAATAATCTTATAAAAGGATATTCTATTCTCGGAAGATGGGCAGTATGGGTTTATGGTTTGGTGGCAATTGCATCAATGTTTGTACTGCAATCGGGTGTTACTATTGTAACTGCTGGACTATTTGGTAGTGTATTTGGTATTGATTTATCCTCATTTTGGTTAAGTGCAATTCTGCTTACAATTACTGCGGGACTATTAATTATTGGCAAATATAGCTTATTAGATAAATTGATAAAATATGTAATTGTTATACTTGCAATTTCTACACTCTTAGCTGTTCTAAGTGCCTATTTCAAAAATGGTTATAATCCAAATCCTGAAATGATTAAGCTCTTTGATTTAAATAATCCTACTGATATAGCTTTCTTAATTGCATTCTTTGGTTGGATGCCCGGACCTATCGATATATCTATTTGGCAATCAATATGGGCAGAGGCTAAGCGTAAAGAAATGAAAGTAAATATAAGCATGAAAGAGGCTTTGCTGGATTTCAAAATTGGGTATTTTGGAACAGTAATCCTCGCTTTAGCTTTTTTGTCCCTCGGGGCAATAGTAATGTATGGAAGCGGTGAAGAGTTCAGTGATTCCTCTGGTAAATTTGCTGGACAATTAATAAGTCTCTTTACTGTAAGTATGGGTGCCTGGTCATATCCAATTATTGCAACTGCTGCTTTGGCAACAATGTTTAGTACTACCTTAACTTGCTTCGATGCTTATACACGCTCAATGGTTCCTGCTCTTAATTTAAGTTTTCCAAAGCTTAATATTAACGGAGTAAAGAAGGAGCGAAGGTGGTGGATGTTTATGATGTTGATTCTTTTTATTGGCACATTAATTATTCTTGGTCGCTTTGTGACAAGTATGAGGCAAATGGTAGATTTTGCTACTACTCTGAGTTTTGTTCTCGCACCTGTTCTTGCATTATTAAATTATTTGGTAGTAAACCATAGTCATATGCCTAAGGAAGCTCGACCAAA
>JAOZKO010000053.1 GCA_029935325.1 Bacteroidales bacterium | reverse complement strand
TTTGGCGGTATTATTGATTTTTATTCAATAATAGTGACAAAATAGCATTGATAATCAATAGCCCATCTTTTAAAATACTACTGAGTAGTAACAATTGTTTTTATACTTTTGCAAAAATTAAATTAAGTGATGACTTTGTGCGTGTTTGGGCATTTCTATTTCACTTTATTTAATAAATTTAGATGTATAAATTATGAGTGGTAAATTAATATATGGGATTCAACAAATAGGTGTAGGCGTGGAAGATGTGCATACAGCTTGGACTTGGTATCGCAAAAATTTCGGAATGGATATCAAGGTTTTTGAAGAAGCTGCAATGGCAGAGCTAATGTTGCCCTATACCGAAAACAAACCCCGACCTCGACATGCTATTCTAGCATTTAATCTACAATCTGGTGGAGGATTTGAAGTATGGCAACATACTGGCAAAACTCCTGCTAAAATAAAGTTTGAAGCTCAATTGGGCGATTTAGGAATTTTTATTTCAAAGCAAAAAACTAATAATATCCAAAAGGCATTTAATACCATGAAAAATAATGGATTAGATATTTTGGGAGAAATAGTAAAAGCACCTAATAAAGCTGCTCATTTCTTTGTTCGAGATCCATATGGAAATATTTTTCAGGTGATTGAAAACGACTATATATTTAGCAAAACTAAAGCTCTAACTGGTGGTGTTCTTGGAGCAATAATTGGCGTTAGTGATATTGATGAGTCGCTGAAACTATATCGTGATGTTCTGGAATATGATGAGATTGTATATGATACTACTGATACATTTAATGACTTTGTAGCCATTCCTGGCGGAAGCCTTAAGGCAAGAAGAGTATTATTGCGCCCTTCAAAAAAAGCTACAGGAGCCTTTGCTCCACTATTTGGCCCTACAGAGCTTGAACTAGTTCAGGTTTTGGACTCACCAGTACGAAAAATTTACGAAAATAGAATCTGGGGAGACCCTGGCTTTATTCACCTTTGCTTCGATATTAATAATATGGATGCATTGCGTAAAGATTGCAGTGATAATGGTTTTCCATTTACAGTAGATTCCAATAACTCATTTGATATGGGAGAAGCAGCAGGTCATTTTTCTTATGTTTCAGATCCTGATGGTACACCTATTGAGTTTGTAGAAACTTATAAAGTACCAATGATTAAAGCTATAGGTTGGGAAATAGATTTGAAAAAGAGAAATCCTAATAAGCCTTTACCAACTTGGGTGATTAAGGCAATGCGTATAAAACGGGTTAAGTCTTAGGTTGAGGATTGTTTTGTTTATTATTCTTGTGAAATAATGTATTTCTTGTTTTCAGGATTACTAATCCAATATTCATAAAAATACCAATCAGTAGAAGTACAAAGCTCTTCACTTATTTCTTTTGTTGTTAAGATGATAGTATCTCCAATAACTACTAGCTGAGCCTGAGCATTTCCACAGGCATTTACAGATTGTACAGTTCTTGCATATATAGTGTCTTTTCTGTATTCAATTTTTAGATAGTGTTTTTCAAATTTTTGAGTTGAGCCAAATTCATCATCAATATGCGGACCATCTTCGGTTATAAATTTACTTGATGATTTTATAATCCTATTATTTGGATGAAATTCATTTATTTCCTTTTCAGTCTGACAAGAAGTAATCATAATAAGGAATAATATTAGTAAACTTTTTTTCATATTAAATATGGGCTAAATCAATAACTATTATTAGGAATCACTAAACCATCCTAAAGTGCAGCTAAAATACCAAATTTATTATAAGTAAATACAATTCTAACCATTAAATATTATAACAACTAAAATAGTATGGCAAATTTATCTTTTTCCGTTTACCTTCGATATTTTTATTGTCTATCGTTTAATGTATCTTCTAGGAATGTACCCTGTCAGTGTTTTATACCCTGACAGGGTGCCACCTTTTCATTAATACTCTATCTAACTCAACTATGAAACAATTTCCAAAGTATCTCTAGCTATAACTAATTCCTCATTTGTTGGTACTATCCAAACTTTAACTTTAGAATCTTCTTTTGATATTTCTACTTCTTCGGCACGAAGACCATCATTCTTCTCGAAATCAAAATCAGCACCTAAGAACTCAAAGCCGTTCATTACATTGGCACGAGTATCGGAAGCATTTTCACCAATACCACCAGTAAATACAATCACATCTACACCACCCATTGCGGCAGCATAAGACCCAATATATTTCTTAATGCGATATTCGTACATTCGTAATGCTAATTGTGCTCTTTCGTTACCATCATTAGCGGCATCTTCCACATCACGCATATCTGACGAAACTCCTGAAATACCCAAAACTCCACTATGCTTATTTATAAGTGTGTTTGTTGCATTCAGTCCTATATCTTCTTTATTCATAATATAAGTAAGTGCTCCAATATCCAAATCACCACAGCGTGTTCCCATCATAAGTCCTTCTACGGGAGTAAGTCCCATACTTGTATCTATTGATACTCCATTCTTTATTGCAGCTATAGATGCGCCATTTCCTAAGTGACATGTTATAATTTTAAGCTTGCTAATGTCCTTATTCATCAATTCAGCTACTCGGTCTGAAACAAATCTATGACTTGAGCCATGGAAACCATATCGACGAATTCCATGCTCAGTATAGAGTGAATATGGAATTGCATACATATATGATTCTGGCTTCATACTTTGATGAAATGCAGTATCAAAAACTCCAGCTTGTGGAACATTAGGAATTAGATTCGTAATTGCTGCAATACCTTTTAAGTTTGGAGGGTTATGAAGTGGAGCTAATTCTACAACTTCTTCCATTTTCGCCACTACTTCTTTAGTGATGCTTACACTACTATTAAATTTTTCTCCACCATGAACCACACGGTGACCAACAGCATCAATTTCTTCAAGCTTTTTAATGCTACCATGCTTTTCCGAAATTAATATTCCCAAAACATATTCTATCCCTTGATTATGGTCGTATATATTTCCTTCTAATTTTATCTTATCACCATCATCACGTTCATTTTTAATAAATGAACCGTTTAATCCAATCTTCTCAACAATTCCTTTGGCTAATACACTTTCATCCTTCATATCAAACAATTGATACTTAATAGAAGAGCTGCCACAATTTATTACTAATATTTTCATGCTATTTCTTTCTTAATAATTAATAAGGTTTTTTAACGCTGGCCTAATCTAAAAATAGATCCTGTTTTCTCGATTTTTCTATCATCTTTATACAAATAAAAACCTTCCCCACTTTTTTTACCAAGCATTCCTGCGCGTACCATTCTTCTAATTAAAGGAGAGCTTTTATACTTAGTATCGCCGTACTCATTATATAATCCTTCCATCCATTTGGTTAGTTTATCTAAGCCAATGCTGTCTGCCATAGTAAATGGACCACGCTGCATACCATAACCAAATTTCATAGTTTTATCAATTTGATCAACGGTACTAACACCTTCCATAAGTAATTCACAAGCCTCATTAATCATAGGAACAATCAAGCGTGTACTAATATTTCCTGGAGAACCATAAACATTAATGGTTTCTTTCCCTATCATTTTCACAAATCTACGTACAAATTCCAAAGTTTCTTTAGAAGTATTTCTACAACGATTTATTTCAATTATTTTAGAGTTAAGAGCTGGTGAAATAAAGTGAACACCAATTGCTCTACAAGGATTTTTCAAGCCACCTGAAAGATCAGAAATAACAACGGTAGAAGCATTAGAAATAATAATACAATCTTCGCAAACTACTTCTTCTATTTTCTTAAAAACAGCCTTACGCATAGGTTGGTTAGGCACCCATTTTTTGGTATTAATCGCCTCAATTACCACATTACAATCAGCCAATTCATTAAAATCAGTAGTAGCAGTAATTCTAGATAATATTGCTCTTTTATCACCAGTGGTCATTCCCCAATGACTAATAACCTGATCTATTTGAAGTCCAATTTGCTTTAAAGAATTAGCAACTTTTTCTTCCGAAACTTCTATAATGGTGAGGTCAATACCGCTTTTGCTAATCAAAATAGCAATTTCTTGTCCCATTGAACCACAGCCTACTAAACCTGCTTTAATATTTCCTGTTTTCGATTTCAGAGATTTATTTAAAGCATAGTCTTCTAATAATTCCTTCATATTCCTATATTTAAATATTTTATCATTTTGTTATTCCTGCTTGATTTGAGGTAATAGCCACTAGATTCACAATATCATCTACTGAGCAACCTCTTGATAAATCATTAATTGGTGCTGCCATACCTTGTAGTACTGGGCCAACAGCATCGGCTCCCGCCAATCTCTGCACCAATTTATATCCTATATTACCAGCATCTAAAGTTGGGAATACCAATACATTAGCTTTTCCTGCAATTTTACTATCAGGTGCTTTTTTTGCTCCAATAGCTTCAATAATAGCAGCATCAGCTTGAAGTTCACCATCAATAGCTAAATCTGGAGCCATTTCTTTTGCGATTTTTGTTGCTTCCACAACTTTATCAACATCCTCATGAGCACCACTACCCATTGTGCTAAAGCTTAGCATTGCTACTTTAGGTTCAATCTTGGCTATAGATTTAGCAGTTTTAGCTGTAGTTACAGCTATTTCTGCCAATTGTTTAGCTGAAGGATTTGGATTAACAGCACAATCAGCAAAAATCAAAATACCATCTTCACCAAAATGCTTGTCTTTTAATATCATTATAAAAGCTCCTGAAACAACACTACTATTTGGAGCAGTCTTTACAATCTGAAATGCTGGTCGTAATACATCACCTGTAGAATGTTCTGCACCACTTACTTCACCATCAGCATAACCTGCTTTAATAAGTAGCGGTCCAATATATAGTGGTTTATTACATAGCTCTTCAGCTTCATCGCGGGTCAAACCTCTTCCTTTTCGCAAATCGTATAACAAATTGACCAACTCATTTCGCCGCGAATCTGTCTTCGGATTGTAAATCTCTGCTTTATCAATATTCTTTAAACCCCATGTCTTGGAATTGGTAGCAATGATATGCTCATCTCCTACTAAAATCAATTTAGCAAGTCCTTGCTCTAAAATTAAGTCTGCTGCTCTTAAAGTCCTATCTGCCTCTCCCTCTGGCAATACAATTGTACGTGGATTAGCTTTCGCGCTTGCTTTAATGTTTTCAATTAAACTCATAAATCTATTATTTTATAAATTCAAAAATGCCACTTTTTGTGATGTGTTTACATTTTTATGTTCTACAAATATATATATATTATGTTGATAAATATCATTTATAATCACAAAATATAGAAGTTTTTACATCTGTTATTCAGCAACTTAGTAAACATTGTTATTATTTCTAACTTATTGTTATTTATATAACGCTGTATTTGTCCCTACTTCTTTAAAAATGAAATAAAATAAATTCTATTCAAATACTATAAAATAATACCTTTACGCCCTTATTAAATACTCATTGTCGGATGAAAAAATTTGCATTACATTGGCAGATACTTATTGCCTTAGTTGCGGCCGTTATTTATGGTATTGTTTTTAATACCAACTATGTGGTTACCCAAGAATCATTAGTAGAAATGGATAAAAATGGTGTTTCCATAGAAGCTACTAATACTTTAAAGTCACTGATTGGAAATAGCTATAAAACCAAGACTGCTCTAAAGGCAGATGTAAAAACTTTGGACATAGACTATTCAGAATATGGTTCAGCTATTATTAAGTCAACCTATACTAATAAACCTGTAGATTGGATTTCTTGGCTAGGAGTATTATTCCTTAGGGCATTGAAAATGCTTATTATTCCATTGGTTGTGAGCTCATTAATAAGTGGAGTAGCTAATTTAGGTGGTGGTGATAATCTTGGGCGAATGGGAATAAAAACCATGTCGTACTATTTGCTAACAAGTACTTTTGCAATTGTAACAGGATTGGTATTTGTAAATTTAATAAAACCTGGCTCTAATATCGATCGTGATTCAATTCTTGATGGTACTTTCAAAGCCGATGAATTGGCAACAAGTGCTGATAGTATTGGACAGACTTTAATGGAAATAGTACCTACGAACATTGTTCAAGTTATGAGTGAAGGTAAAATGCTTCCCATAATTTTCTTTTCTATTTTATTAGGCTTTTTTATTAATAAAATAGGTGATAAACCTCGAATTCTACTCACCGATTTCTTTAATTCATTTTTTGATTTAATGATGAAGGTTACCATGTGGGTAATTCGTTTTACTCCACTTGGAATTTTTGGTATTGTAGCTAAAGTCATTGCCGATCAAGACGATTTAATTGGGTTATTATCAAGTATGGGATTATATATGGGAACTGTATTATTAGCATTATCGGTACACGCTTTTGTTACCCTTCCTATTCTTACAAGATTTATTGGCAAAGCAAATCCTATAAAACATTTTAAAGCCGTAACAACTCCTTTAATGACTGCTTTTTCTACTTCTTCATCAGGAGCAACATTACCACTTACAATCAATGCTGTTGAAAAGAATGATGGCGTTTCCAATAAAGTTTCAAGCTTTACCCTCCCATTAGGTGCTACTATAAATATGGATGGAACTGCTCTTTATGAGCTTGTTGCAGCAATGTTTATTGCTCAAGCTTATGGCTTTGATATGAGTATAACTGAACAAATTATCATGGTATTTACTGCCCTATTGGCATCAATTGGTGCGGCAGCTATTCCTATGGCGGGTATGGTAATGCTTACGGTTGTTCTTACAGCTGTAGGTCTGCCTCTAGAAGGAATAGGACTTATACTTGCTGTTGATAGAATATTGGATATGTTCAGAACTTCAGTAAACGTTTGGAGTGATACCTGTGGTGCTGTTATTATTGCAAAATCTGAAGGGGAGACACTTAAAGTTTAATGATTTTAATAAGTAGTTCTATTTATTTGATCAGGTGCTGTTAAAAATTGGGCATGGGATTTAAAAAAGTCTGTTTGCCCCTACTCCAAAATCATCCTCCGACTAAGAGATATTTCTAAATTAATAAGTCGATAAAAATATACACCAGCTTTGTAACTGCTCATATCAATTTTGTATTGGTGCTTACCTGCACTAAGTTTTTTGTTAATAATAGTTTGGAGTATTTTACCATTAACATCTACTATTTCCAACTTAATTATTCCACTTTTTGATATTTCAAAGCTAATTTCAGTTTGATTATTAAATGGATTTGGAGTATTTTGATTTAATACTAGTCCAAAATTACTTTTAGGACTTTCAAGGCTAGCTGTATTGAAAAACCAGTCTTTTGCAGCCTGAGCACTAAGTTTTATATCCTGCTCGTAATCACCGGCTAAAAGCGCAAATGTTAGATTCAGAGTATCTCCTATTGCAATGGTAAAATTCCCTGTACTTAACAGACTACTTACATCATTTCCGTATGATTGTAATGCACCAGCTGAGTGGCGAGCTATACCCATGGCATCCCATTTCTCGAAATCCATAAAGCCATCATATAAGTTTATGCTTCCACCAATTCCGTCATTATCAAAATTATAACAGTTGGCTATTTCACCAGATACTAGTTGTACTCCTGTATATGTTCCACCTGCTGTTGGAAAGGTATAGGCAAGTTTTAAAGCATTATCATATTCTGCTTTATTAGCATAAGAAAGTCCTATATCCCAATCGGCAAAAAAACCAACATAAACATTACCAAGGTTGGTGTTTCCCTTATTGATTATTCTATAATTTAGAAAAACTATTTTATCAAGGGGACTTTGACTAAAAGCATATGAATATTGTTCTACTTCGATATTGTTCTTAGTAAAACCTGCATTATTATCATTATAAATATTTAGCCACATTTGATCACCATCAATAGGTGGATCTATTTTTTGAGCTGCACTTATAGCTACAAAATCATCTTCATAAGATCCTGCTCCATAAATATTATCGGAAACTCTATTGCTTGCACTTGCAACTAACAAACCCCCATAGGATAAAAGGTTACGCCCTGCTTTATAGTTAAATCCGCTACCAATCATCCTGCTTCCATCAGTAAACCCAACTAAAGAGTTAGAATTTACACTTGTTATAATTTTATTAGTATCAATTATTGTATTATCTGAATTCAAGAAAACACGGAAATATTCAAAACCACTATAATTTGTATCGGAATAATTAACCTTTATATCAAAATAAGAGCCCACTGGAATATTTGGTAAAATCTTAAAACTAAAAGCTTGAGAATGATTATTTGTATTAGTTAAAGTATTCATTACACCTAAATTAAAAACGCTATCAATTGGTGTAATATATGAAGAATTAATGTTTAGAGTAGCTTTTAAGCTAGCAGAGGAATTATGTAAATAATTAATAAAATCACCACTGACAAACAATGTATCATTAGATTGACTGATAATTCGGTTTTTAAATCTAATTGACGGTTTTAAAGTATCTGTTAGCGCTGCGAAAATATTTAATCTCCCTGAGCCCATCATACCTACTGTGGGGATATTACCAGCAATTGTATCAATAATATCAGCACTTACTCGCAGTTGTTCACGAATTTGCCAATTGGTCATTTGTGGAAAATGTGCCTTTACCAAAGCTGCTGCTCCTGCTACAATTGGTGCCGAAAAACTTGTGCCATGAGAGTAAATATATGCATTATAAACCCATGTGGAATAAACAAAAGTGCCTGGTGCACTAATATCTACTAGTGTTCCATAAGAAGATGCCGCCCAACGCACATCCATAGAATCTGTTGCTGCACAACTCATTACATTTTCGTAAGATGCCGGAAAAAGAAATACATTATTATTACTATTGCCAGTTGCAGCAATTACCAATGCCCCTCGATTATTACTGGCATAATTCACCACTTCTCTTCCAAACTGCTCACCATATGTACCACCCCAAGAGCAATTAATTATTGATGCTCCATGATCTGCAGCATATACAATACCTTCATAATCTGCTGACAGATATCCTGTTGAATCATCAACCTTTACTGGCAATACTTTAGTGTGATAACCCACTCCGGCAATACCGATTCCATTATCAGGTACTGCACTTACAAATCCGCTTACAAAAGTACCATGACCCATAACATTCCATTGGGTATTATTATCATTATTTGCCATATCCCAACCGCAGAAATTATCAACAAATCCGTCATTATCATTATCAATACCATCAACAGTATCCTGATAATTATACTTTATTCCATCAACTAAATCAATATGTAATTTATCAATGCCAGTATCAGTAATCCCAACAACTATATTACTATCTCCTGTTTCAATATCCCAAGCATCATAAGCCCTTATATTATCTAAATAAAACTGATTTCCAATAAGAGGGTCATTTGGAGTCGATAATAATTTATTTATTGACCTTTGCTCTACATATTGAAGAATATCAAGGCTTTTAAATTGAGTAATAATTTTACTCACAGGAGTATTTGATTGGTATTCTACTTTATACCAAAGGCTTAAATCTACTAAGCTATCGCCATAGGCATTAAAAACCTCTTGTGGGCTTTGGTGTAAGGGGAATATTTTGCTAATACTAGCAGACTGTAAATGATTTAATATTAACTGAAAATCACTATGATTTATTCCATCAGACAAAGCAAGTGCTTTATGCTGAGCTTTTATTTTAATAAGAATAATATTGGGATAATAATCGCTAGTATTCTGAGCAAGACTACTACCAAAACTAATTAGTAGTATAAGAATGATGTATAATAGTTTTTTCATACTTAAATATATATTTCACTATTTTAGAAAGAACAAAGATAATAACTATTTCCTAGCTAAATTTTTCTTTAGGAATATCCTCTAAAATCCAAACACTTCAAATAGCCCACCAGTTGCACTAACTTTACAAGCCTTTTTCTTTCTTAAATCAGGATCTTCGAAATCAAAGTATCCTTCCTTATTTAGCACATAGCTAACTCCATTCAGCACGAGTTTTTGCCCGCTTTCGGCTATGCTTTTAAATACGTAATTATAATAATCATCAGTGAGAGTATGTATTGAGCCACCGCTTTTATAAGCCATATTTATAAACTGTGGATTAATTGGACCTTTAACATTACTCAGAATAATTCTTATAGGTGTAGTAAGATGTTTAATAAGTCGAAAGTCTCGTGCACAACTCTCATTATCAGTAATTAAAATATATTCATCTGCATATTTATACTTTTGCATACTTCGTAATACTGCTTCCATTGAATTATTCTCTCCAGGTTGTCCTCCATCCCCTTTTCTAGCTACATAATCGCATTGTTTTAATACCCTTCTAAAATTATTGGACTTAACAAAATATAGCCCACCTGTTTTTCCTATTTTCTTCTTTCTTTCTGACAGTCTATTTCCATCATTACAAAATACAAAATAATCTATTCCACTAGTTCTTGGATGAGTTTTATGCCATAATACAGCCTGGGCACTTTGCGTGTACATATCACTACTCCAGTCCATTATAATTGCTGTATTAGTCCAATAAGGGTGCCTGTCAAGAACTGTAAAAACTGTTGAATCTTTTATTCCACCATGTTTTTCAATAAACTCTAAATGAGGATCAATGCTTAGGGGTAGTAAACTTGTGTATTGTTCACATTGTTCAAAGCGTATTCGCTGAGGTGGGTTTTTTATTCGGAATAGATTTTCTTTATCTAGCTCATAAGTTAAGCGCTTTAATTCCATATCATTATCAATTACTCTTCCCGACATATGCTTAATCTCTTCCTCTATAGAATGAATACTTCCTCCAGTTAGGTAGGCAAGATTTACATATTGTGGGTTAATGCCATGCTTTGTTCCACAGACAATCACATTAACCTTTACGCCGATATTTAGTAAGAGGCGAAAGTCACGCATGCAACTATTATTATCAGCAATTAGCACAAGCTCATCAAAATCCTCAAATCTATTCATGCCTTTTAATAGAGCTTCTACATCATTTTCTGGAGGGTCACCTCCTTTTCCTCTTTTCCCTACCAAATAGAAAGTTTTGATTAGTCTCTCCATATTGTTAGCCTGAGCAAAATATATTCCACCAGTTTTTCCTATTTCTTTTCTTTCATCAAGCATTCCATCACCATCATTAAAAAATACGAAATTTTGAATTCCACTGGTTTTGAAATTAAGGCTATGCCATAATATTGCCTGTGCTCCATAGTGGTACATACTCCCTGTCCAATCCATTACAACTAAAGCCTTTTTCCATTCGGGATGATTGCTAAATGTACTAAAAACCAAAGAATCACCAATACCACCCTGGGAACGAATAAAATTTTGCACTTTTAGTGAATAATTTGTTAAATCAGCAGAATCTAAAGTTTTTGGGGGTTCATTTCTAGATTCAGCACTTTCAAAATCATCAATATCAAAATAATGTATGCTTATACCATGAAACATTTTTTTGGTTTCTGCTTCGGTATAGCAATCTGTTTGTAATATAATATTCCACTCAAAATCCTGTGAATTTAAACTAGAGTCTAACTCAAACAATGCTTTAATTCTATTGGCAAGAAGTTCGTAGTAATTTGTTCTCCAAAAATCCTTATCACGTGGGTATTTTGTATAAATAACATCTATCTGAGTAATAACCCTATTCTTTTTGTATGGCTCCCAATCACTTGTATTTTTTATTTTGTATTGTGTATAGCCATTTTCAAGAATTACTTTTTCCTTATTAGCGCTAAGGTCATAGGTGCCTATTTCATTAAGATTAAATAATTTCTCGAAATCTTCACCATATTTTTTCGGATTAACAAGTACATCATTTGTAAACTTAATGTTTTGCGCAAATATGGAATTTAGTGATAATGTAAGCATTACCGCCAATAATAATATCCTGAATTTAATTTTTATATTATCCATATAATTTGTTAATTGTTGGTGTACGAAATTCATTCACTTTCGTTCCATTTTATGGTATTTTATTAGAAATAAATTAAAGACTAACATATATCTTTAAATTCACAAGGATTTTTCTACAAAACAAAAGCTAAAAAATTAAGCATATAGTATTAGCTTATATTCTTGTTATATGGAAATACCATGCATGTTTTTATCTTCTTAATTTCTTAAAACCATAACCTATTACAAAAATCTACGTATAGCACACATATTTACTAAAAGGGCGATGTTCTAAATGTAAATATGCTCTATAATTAACTAATCATACAAATGTCAACAAAAGAAACTAAAATACAGTCATATCAAAATCATTTAGAGAAAATGAGCAATGGTGCTGAACTTATTTCTGGTATTTATAATTACTGCGACAGATGGTGTGAGCGATGTACAATGAAAAAGCATTGCAGTATTTACTATATGGAGCTGGATGAAGATAATAATTCAGCAACGGAGATAAAGGATAATCTTGATAGAGTTTCTGATATTTTTAGTTTAACAATGGAAATGCTACAAGAGGTGGCCGATGAAATGGGTCTTGACCTTAGTGATTTACCAGAAGTAGATATCCCCGAACATATTCCCAGCGAGCTTGAAAATATTGCAAATGCATATGGCGAGCAGATTAATAAATGGTTGATTGCAAATCATGAGTCTTTTAGAGAATATGCTGAGAAACTATCATTAGTTAATGAGGGAAAAGCCGATAATATATTGGATGCAATGATGATTATTAATTGGTATAGCTCAATGATTGGGGCTAAGATTAATCGAGCAATGTCGTCAGATGGTTTTAAGATTGATGAAGCTGATGATACTGATTTTCAGGATCAATTAGGTTCTGCAAAAGTTGCTCTAATCTCTATTGACAACAGTATTAATGCAATTGATCTTTTGCTCAATACTTTCCCTGAGGAAGAAGGTGAAAGCTTATCATTCCTTGCCACTCTGTCCAAAATAAAGCGATTATTATTTGAAGAATACCCCAATGCAATGTCATTTAAGCGACCCGGCTTTGACAAATAAATTGAAAT
>JAOZKO010000052.1 GCA_029935325.1 Bacteroidales bacterium | reverse complement strand
ACTCTACCAGGAAGTGATATACCAATGCTTACCCATTCTCCTTGTTTATCCCTCACTGGAATCAAAGGAAGGTGAGTAAATTTCTGAGGGCTAAAGTTTGCCAATTGATCGCCAAATTGGGTAATCTTTTGGCGGAAATAACCATAGCGATACAACAGCCCAACAGCTACCATATTTACATTATTATCACTAGCCTCCTTAATAAAATCACCAGCTAAAATTCCTAATCCACCACTAAATATTTTAATGGTATCGTGTAGGCCAAACTCCATACTAAAATATGCAATTCTATCAGAACTCTGCTCTTCCTTTTTGGCCATATAAGCCTTAAAGTTAGCATGAACTTTTTCTAAACGACCAATAAATTCAGTATTACTCTCTAGAGCAGATATTTGCTTACTATCCATCGCTTCTATTAAAGCAATAGGATTGAATTCAACTGCCTTCCATAGCTCTGGATCAATGCTTTTGTATAATTCAGCGGCACCATAATTCCATGTCCACCAAAGATTATTAGCAAGCTCCATCAATGGCTTCAGTACTTTTGGTAAATTTGGTTTTACTAAAGCCTTTTTCCAACTTGGTGTATGACTTTGTATTTGATTAAAGTTAGTTCCTTTTTGGTGAAACATTTGCTTATCAATATTCGCTTGGCGATTATCTATTTGCTTAACAGCCAACTCATAAGCGTTATGATAATGCTTTACTAGATTCTTCCATAAGGTTAATCGTGAAAGTTTATACGCATCAGCTCTTGCTTTAAGATATTGCTTCCCGTCTAAGGAATAATAATAATTTATTGCAATGGCAATTTGCTCCACAGTTTCGTTAATATTATCATCATTACGATTAATAACTCTAGCACCATTGTTTCCTGCCTTTATATTATCATTAATCCAAAGTCCAAACCCTGCTAAATTAGTAGTAATCGTTGGAATACTAAAAGCTAAGCTTTCCATGGGGGTATATCCCCAAGGCTCGTAATATGAAGGAAATACACTGACATCAAAACCTATAAGCAGGTCGTAATATTCTTTATTAAAAATTCCATCATTTCCATTAAGATAAACTGGAGCAAAGATAATTTTCACCTTTGAATCCTTATTATTGCTAAATCCTTGTTCCTTTAATTTATTAATCAAAGGATCATAATCCATATCAAATAAATGATGTGTCAGAAAAAATGCTTCTCCACCAGTAGTATTTGTTTTCAAGCGATGTAATACCTCCGCATTTGCCTCGCCATGGTGAGCTGGTACTGTTATAAACGCAATTATCTCCTTATCAGAATTTTTTGTTTGTTGTTCAATATTCTTAAGTGAATCTATAAAAACATCAATTCCCTTATTCTTAAATTCATAACGTCCGCTATTGATTATATAGAACGGATTATCAACCTTATAGCCTAATACCGCTTCACTAACATCATTTAATGTTTTCTTAGCTTGGCTTCTTTTATAATCAAACTCATCACCTTGAGGCACAAATGAATCATCAAATCCATTAGGAGTAACCTCATCAGGTTTTCGTTGCAATAGAGCTTCACATTCATTAGCAGTAATATTACTTACTGTTGTGAAAACATCTGCTTGCTCGGCAGCTGTTCGCTCTAGCGAATATTTAGATGTAATATTAAATTGCTTAGAAATTAGATGTGGTTTATACTCTTTAAGTTTACTATAAAGTGGAAGATGATTTCCTGCAATTACTCGACCCATAATTGTAGCATGAGTAGTAAAAACCGTTGCAATATACGGTGCCTTTTCTTTAATATAAAGCACACCCGTTCCTGTCATCCACTCATGAAAATGAGCAATTGCTGTATCCGATTCCCTATAATTAAATTGGAAGAAAGAATCAATAACTTTAGCAGCAGCATAACCAAACATTGCAGGTTCGATATAATCCCATTGGCCATTAAGTGAATCCAGTTTAAACTTATTCCAATAGTTCTCAAAGATTTCATTCTTTTGAGAAAAGAATGAGGTGAAATCAACCAAAATAGCTAATGGTTTACCTTCTATATTCCAACGTCCAATACGAATATTAAGCCCTTGAGAAGCAGCTTGCTGTTGCCACTCAGGGAATAAACTTTGATCTTCTGTGAAATCTTTATTGGCTTCTTCCAGCAAAATATCCGGTCCAATAAAAATATGATTCTCTCCATATTTTTCAGCTAAGACTGGTGCTTTAGTTGCAATAACGGTATTTATTCCTCCAACTTTATTGCAAACTTCCCAGCTTACTTCAAATAAAACATTATTCTGGTTCATATAATCGTCAATTATTTATTTCAAAACTTAAAATACTCATATTTAGCCTCTAAACTCAAGGGCTGTATTTACCTATAAACTAATAGTTTACGAAAGTCGAATTAGAGATTACTAATTCGGCACAAAGATACTTAAATTATTGAGATAAACGAGATATTATGTTCATTCTTGGAAGCCAAATATGTTTTTCAGGTTTTGTACTTATACCAATTTGATATCAATATACGTTATAAATACTTGATTAATGCATTCACAAATAACTCTCAATCTGCTCAACTCTATAATTTACTTTATAATATGTTTTTTAGATGTTTATTCCAATAACTCCTTTCTTCATTAAATTTTGATTATTTTTGCCCATAGAAATATTCTAACGATAAATGGCCCAAAGCGAGACAGAAAAAGACATTATATTATTCATTCGCATTAAGGAAGGGAATAAATTAGCTTTTAATATAATTTTTGATAAATATTATGCACAGCTATGCGATTTTTCTTTGATGATGATTGGTAATAAGCAACTTGCAGAAGAAGTTGTGGCTGATGTACTTGCTAATATCTGGATCAAAAAAAATACCATAGAAATATCTCATAGCTTAAAGGCATACTTATTTAAGAGCACTAGAAATATGACTATTTCGTATATTCGAAAAATAAAATCCAATACTGTAAATATTGATGATTCCATACAGTTTCAGCCCACAACAGACTCTAATCCTGAAAACGATATAATTCAGAAAGAAAACATCGCATCAATTGAGAATATCTTATCAATAATTCCTGATAAAAGTAGAATAATTTTCAAGATGCATAGATTTGAAAAATTGAAGTATCAAGAAATATCTCAGATACTAGATGTATCAATAAAAACAGTGGAGAAACATATGGGTAAAGCAATAAAAATAATGCGCAATTATCAGCAAACACACATTCAATAATTGTTTTAAACATCCCCTTTGAACTTGTTACTCTCATTAATCGTTAAACAATTTTTTATTTCTAGCTCTATCTTAAAAATTTGATTAGAATAAAGGTAGGGTATTTCTATTTAAAAAGCGTCAATAAAGTATATTTTTCTTAATTTATAAACTAAAAACAATTTCAAAGATGAGAAAAAATTTACTTTTTGTAGCCGCATTTTTAATGGCGTTTAGCCTAGTAAATGCGCAGTATTCAGTATTAGTAGTAGATGATGATGCTAATGGATCTGATGAGTCTTTCCGTATTGATACTGCCTTAGCGAATTCAGGATACACTTATTCATTTATTAATATTGATACTAATGCAGCACCTACCTATGATGATCTGAAGGATTATGATATGGTAATCTGGACTACTTCAAATGATGGTGAAAATATTCACCTTTGGGACGTTTCTGATACTACTGCTAATGGCATAGGAGCTATTAAGTTCAATGCTGCTTTAACACAATATGTTGATTCAGGAAACGTATTATGGATTGATGGCCTTGATTATATGTATGATATATATGGCGGAGCACCTTATGATTTCAATGCTGGCGATTTCTGTTATGATGTAATGGGAATAGATAATTACGCTGTACAATCAAAAATAGGTGATACTGTTTATACCGGCTTGCCAGTTGCTGTAAAAGTTGCAGGTAATACAATTAATAGCCTTGACTCTATTAAGTGGAAGTTTTCAACTGTATGGTATGCTGATGGATTTGATATTACTACACAAGCTACAGCTTTATACGAAATGGGACCAGCTGATTATGATTATGCAGGTTATACAAGTGCATTTTATAGAGAAAACATCATTACTTCTTCTTTAAGAATTGGTGCTATAGGAGATGCTAATGGTAATTATGTTCAAGCTGATATCGATTTATTAGTTAAGGATATGGTTGATGCTGCTAATGCTGGTACTTTTGCCAGAATTGGTATGGGCGTTGAAAATACATTGGCTAATAATGTTAATGTGCAAGTTTATCCTAATCCTGCAAGAGATATGATTACTTTTGCAATAACTGCTTCTCAAAATGCTATTTTAAGTGTTTATGATATTACAGGAAAAGTAGTATTTAGTCAATCTGTTGATGCCACTAACGGAAATTACAATTTAGATTTATCGAATTACAATTCGGGAATGTATTTCTATAATCTTACTCTAGATAATAATTCTGTTACTGGTAAATTTTCAGTAGTTAAGTAAGATAAGTAAGTAAGTAGAATGTCGGTGCGCTTATTGCACCGACATTCTAAATTCTAAAATGTTTTTATATGAAGTACCTGGGTCTAGCGATTCTTTTTGTTTTTATATTCTCAAATGCCTTGGGACAAAAAGTATCGTATGATGAAATAGAAAATGTCCGAATTGATTTTGAAAAACAAAATCAGATTAGTGGCAGCCTATATTCTTCCTACCCTATACTCAACAATCTTGATACCCTAGCAATAATATACAATTACCCCATAGCCTTTATTGTTATCAGCACGAAAAAGGAATTACCTCCAATAAAAGCTTACTCCACATCCAACAATATTGATATCTCAACTGCTTTTGACAAAACTAATCCTATATCCTTCTATAACTTATTGAAGGATGACCTAAGTCAATTTATAAAGCATAAGGAATTAAACCAAAAATTTGTTTTGATTAATAATAAATCATGGCAAAATATAAGAAGTTATAACACTAGTACTACAAAAGCTCAAGTAGGCCCATTATTACCATCCTTATACGGACAAGTAAATTGTAAGAATGAAAATAATAGCACCATTAATGTCACCAATATATTTACTCCAAATAACTATGCGGTAGGTTGTGTTGCTATTACTTTTGTTGAGATTTTGCAATACTTTCAATGGCCACGAATAGGCATTGGAAGCCATTCGTATACTGATAATCAAGGAAGTTCAACAGGAACATATAGTGCCAATTTTGAATCTAAATATTATAATTGGAATAATATTTTGGATGAGTATCACCATAAAAGTTCTTCGAGTACTCAAAGAACAGAATTAGGTAATATTACTTATCACTGTGCTGTATCCGTAAATATGGAGTTTGAATATAATGGCTCAACTTCCAATGTAAATAAGATACCATCAGCCGCTAATAAACATTTTAGATATACCGCTGAATATATTACTAAATCCACTTCTCAATTTTGGAATCGTATTGATGAAAATATTCTAAGTGGATTACCTATTCAGTTTCCAATTTACACTTCATCAGGTGCTGGCCATGCAATTGTTTGTGATGGGATAAAAGATATTGGTCAGCCGACTCAATACTACCACCTAAATATGGGATGGTGGGGAAGTTCTAATGGTTGGTATGATATACAAAATGGTTTTAATGCTGGTGGTTATTCTAATATTACAGGAGCCGTTTTGGATATGATTCCTATTCCTGAATTAGCTAGTCCATCTATTAATGCCGACAAAAATACTATTGAAATAGAATGGTTTTACTCACAACAAATTTCTCCAGAAGCCTACGAGCTTCAAGTAAAAGATGGCAATAATAATTGGCAAACAATTGACAATGATATTCAAAACACCAATTATTCCTATACATACACTAGCACAGATTTACACCGTTTTAGGATTAGGGCTAAATATAATGGCAACTGGGAGGATGACGGTTGGTCGAATTATGAAAGTATTGATATTCAGCAAGCTCTAAATGATTACTATCCAGAAAACATAGTTGTTATTCCTACAATTGTTTACGATAAATTAACAATTGAATACAAATACTTAAGCGGAAGCACATTAAGCATTTACAGTATGCAGGGCGCTTTAGTATATCGTATAGATATTGGTAAAGATGACACCTCGGGCAAGCTAATTCTGAATATTATGGAATTACAAAAGGGAACATATATTCTACAAGTAGCTGCTGAAGAAGCCACTGAAAATGTAAAGATTATAAAAATATAAAGAATAATATAACAATGAAAGAATCTAATTGGGAACTAATAGCAAAGCAACTGGCAGGAGAAACTACTGCTGAAGAAAAGGATGCTGCTCTAAAGCTCTTACAAAGTGATAAGGAGTTTAAAAGTGAATTTAATAAGGTTAAGGAATTATGGGGAAATATTGAAGCTCCATCCTCTAATTTTAATAAAGCTCGAATAAAAAAACTTACTAATCAGAAAATAAAAGAAGCTCAAAAGCAATCCCTTAAATGGAAAAAGGTAATGAAATATGCAGCTATTTTTATTGGACTATTGATGGTATTTGGTGCAGTAATATTAGATATCACCAATACTAAAACCATATCAGCTCTAAAAACGGATATTAAAGAGCACACTCTTCCTGATGGGTCTATAGTTAGTTTACATAAAGGAGCAATTATATCATATTCAAACTCTAGACTATTGGATTTTGATCGTGAAGTTTGCTTAACAAAAGGTGAAGCATTTTTCAATATTGTAAAATCTAATAATGTAGGATTTACGGTAGTAACTCCTGACTATAATATTAACGTACTTGGGACAACGTTTGATGTAAAATGTAACGAGAGCTCTACGGCAATTGTTTTGGAAGAAGGAAAAGTTGAACTAAATAATTTTGACAATGCCTCATTCGATGGAATAGTAATGGCTCCAGGCAATAAAGTGAGTTATGGATCTGCTAACTCGGAGCCTATAGTTTCGCAAGTGAACCCATATATCTACAGTTTATGGAAAGAAAAGAAAATGGAGTTTAAGAGATTTTCAGTTAACGAATTAGCAGAGATATTTAGAATTTACTTCCACAAAGTGGTAATTATAAAAGACAATGCAATATCTGAAAAAAGAATTGGAGGCTCAGCACCTTCTGATGATTTAGACCTTATATTATTGGGAATATCAGATGTATTACAAAGAAACATTATTCACAGAAATGATTCAATTATTATTGAATAATAATAAATAAACAGGTTAAAAACATATTTATGAAAAAACTATTATTTATATTGGCTCTGATTCTGAGTTATGGCTATAGTCATGCCATTAGCCCAAGTATAATAAGTCAGGGAAGTAAGGTTCAGTTTGAGAACATTATTAAAACATTAGAAGACAAGTTTGATGTATCAGTAACATATGATGCTGATGCATACTTAGTTATTTCTGATACTGAAAAGGCTAAAATACTAAAAGCTAAAGATATTGAAGCAGCACTAAACCAACTAACGAAGGATAAGGGCGTTAAATATAAGAAGCTAAGGAACGATTATTATGTGATTGTAAAGGAGGAAAAGAAAAAGGAGAAAGAAGCTACTCCCAAGACTACTCCATCCGATACTAATGACAGAATAATTACTGGAACAGTAACTGACGACAATGGTGAATTACTGCCGGGTGCTACAATTGTTGCAAAAGGCAATACCAGTATTTACGCCATAACGGATATTAACGGAAATTTTACTATCACCGTCCCCGAAGGGGTTAATGTACTTTTGATTAGGTATTTAGGCTTTGAAGAAAAAGAAGTTGAAATAGCTAACCAGAATAAGTTAAACATTAGTTTAGAGCCATCAGCACAATCTCTAAAGACGGTTATTGTATCAGGTGTAGCAGGTAAAACCACAAAAGAGAAGCTTACTATTACAGTCGAGCATCTTGGTGAAGAAGAGTTGAAGAGAATTCCCGCAAGTTCTGCTTCAACTATTCTGCAAGGAAAAGTTCCAGGCGTTGTTGTTACCCAAACAACTGGTCAGCCGGGAATTGGCGCATCAATTCGATTAAGAGGAGCCACTTCAATGTTAGGAAACAATACTCCATTGATAATTGTAGATGGAATTATGGTTCAAACCTCATTAGCTGACATCAACTCCGATGATATAGAAAGCATGGAAGTTGTAAAAGGCGCAGCAGCCTCAGCACTTTATGGCTCTAGAGCTGCAGCCGGAGTAATTGTTATTACAACTAAAAGAGGCCGGGGGATGAAAGATTCATATGAGGTTATAGTAAGAAATGAGATTGGTAATTCAAGCATTTCTAAATATATAGACCTTGCAACTCATCATCCTTATCAATTAGATTCCAATTACCAAGATTATGGATATACTAGGTATAATGATGTGGTTTATGATAATGAAGGAAATGTAATAAGTGGTAGTCGTGCATTGACTGATTCTGGTTATGCAGACCAACCATATGCCATTTTACGTGATCATCAAAAAGATTTTTATAAAAAAGGAAACTACTTTACAAATTATGTTGGTGTTGCAACTAAAACACAAAATACTAATATGTTTTTCTCTTTCGAAAACCACTATAATGAAGGGGTAATATTTAGTACTGATGGTTATACTCGACGAAATTTTAGATTTAATGCTGATACTAAGGTAGGGAAACGAATTACACTTTCTACCTCTAATTTATATATAAGTTCTTATTCTGACAAGCCAGGGTCCAATAATAGTTTTTATGATCTATTATTTATTAATCCCGATGTAGATTTGAACCAAACCAATGAAGATGGGTCTCCATATAAAGTTGTCCCTGACCCTTGGAGTATAAATGAAAATCCACTTTATCCACTTTATTATCGTCAGCGCGACACCAAGAAAAATACTTTTATGACTAGTATTAATGGTAAGCTGGTAATAACTGATTGGTTAAACCTGAAAGCAAAATACAGTTATGAGCTCTTCAATAAATACTATAATACATATACACCAAAAGGTTATTTGTATGGTGGTAGTGCTAATATCGATGGTTCTATTTATATGGAACAATATACTGCTGCTAATCAGGTTTTTCAAGCTACTCTTAATTTCAATAAGCTTTTTGGCGATTGGTTAGTAAAAGGGAAACTTAGCTATATGTATGAAGATGAAAACTATAGAGACTTTGGCGTAACAGGCCGAGATTTTATTGTACCTAATATTCCTCAATTATCAAATACAGACCCAACAAAATCAACACTAAGATCTTATGATGGAGCAATTAGAGCAATTGACTATTTTGCTATTGCAGATGTAGATTATAAAGGTAAATATTTATTCTCAGGATTATTTAGAATTGATGGTTCTTCTTTATTTGGAGAGAACGAGCGCTGGCAAAACTACTATCGTTTAGCAGGAGCTTATCGAATTACTGAAGATTTCAAAATTCCAAATGTTCAAGAATTAAAAATTCGTGCGGCATATGGTACTTCAGGACTTCGCCCAGGGTATTCGTGGCAGTATGAAACATACTATTTTAATAATGGCCATCTTTTCAGAGATCAGTTAGGAAATAAAAACTTAAAACCATCTGAAGCACGTGAGCTTGAAGTAGCTTTAGATGCTTATTTCTTTAAGCGATTTAATCTTACTGCTAGTTATTCTATTACAAATACTATAGGTGCATTTGCCCAGGTTCCTTTGGCATCGCATTTAGGATACCCATACCAATGGAGGAATGTTGGTGATATGCATGCAAATGTTATTGAATTGTCTATTGGTTATCATGCAATCAAAAAAGAAGATCAAGATTTACACCTTCAACTTAACTTTGATAGAATTAGACAAGAAATGACTAGCCTTTCCATTCCATCTTATTATACAGGACCTCACAGTGCTTATTATGTTAACCCTGGAGAACCATTTGGAATTATATATGGTTATGACTGGGTAACCTCACTTGACCAAATGGCCAGTCAATTGCCTGCTGGAGCAGATATTGGTGACTATGCTATTAATAGCGATGGTTTTGTTATTAAGAAAGGAACAGAAGGATCAACACAAGAAAAAGCAATTCCATTTGATTCTGACAATGACGGAAACCCTGACAAAATAGCTATTGGAGATGGCAATGCAGATTTCCATATGAGTCTTTCTACTACTTATAGAATTAAGAATTTTACAATTTATCTTTTGATGGATTGGAAGCAAGGAGGAGATATTTATAATTATACACACCAATATACTTTCCGTGATAGTAGAGCTATTGAGTTTGATCAGTTTGACAAAGCTGCTGAAGAAAAGAAATCATCTGCTTATTATAGCAACTTCTATCAGCAATCCATAAACTCTTACTTTGTGGAAGATGGAACTTTCTTGAAATTTAGAGAGCTGTCAATTTTTTATGATTTCAGTCCTAAATTATGGAATGGTTTCTTTAAAACGGTTAAGCTTGGTATCGTAGGTCGAAACTTCCTAACATTTACAAATTATTCGGGTTACGACCCAGAAGTAGCATCAACAGGAGATTTAACAACTTTTGCTTTTGATGACTTTGGATATCCTAATTTCAAAACATTCTCTGTTTCACTAGAGTTCAAATTTTAACATTATTAATACTATATACATATGAAATTAAAATCAATATATATATTCGCACTAGCACTAGTTCTTTTCACAGGATGCGCTAAAAAACTAGAGGTAGAAAATAATACCAATCCTGGTATTGATGATATTTATTCAGATCCAACTTCAGTTTATGGAGTTACTTCTAGTTTGTTCTATAATTGGTATATTAGCTCACAAACTCATAGTTGGTCTCCCGCAATGGCAATGATGACAATGGCTGACCAAGGCACAAGCTCATGGCTTAATAGTGGCATGTACGACCTGTCTTCTGAACCAAGACTTACTTTTGATAATTCTGAAAGTTATAGTTATGCAAATATTTTTGAACATTATTGGGAGAAACTATATGCTAATATCAATACTTCAAACGATATACTTAAAGTACTTGGTGACGGTATGGAAATAGGAACTATTGGTTCCAATGGAAAAGGGGAAGATACTAAGATGGTAGAAGCTATGGCGCATTTTATTCATGGAATATCATTGGGACAAATTGCTTTAAGTTATGATAGAGGATACATTATTACATCCGAAACAGAAGACCCAGCTTCAGTAGAATTAAGCTCGTATGCAGCAGTTTCTGCAGCAGCTATACAATCTTTGCAGAAATGTGTCAATATAGCCAATGCAAATAACTTTATTATTCCTAACGATTGGATTAATGGAAAAGACTATGCCAATACTGAATTAGCTCAATTGGCTTATTCATATATGGCTAGATTCACTGTTTATAATTCCCGAAACGCAACTGAAAACGACGCAATAAGTTGGCAAACAGTTATTGATTATGCTAACCTTGGTATTACTTCCGATTTTGAAATATTTTTGGATAATGTGAACTGGAAGAACTGGGTATATCATTATACTTACGAGCGTGATGATTGGGTTAGAATAGATGCAAGGATTATTAATTTAATGGATAGTAGCTACCCCTCTCATCTAAGTTCTAGTGCTGACCCTGGAGTAGCCACTTCTGCCGATGCACGCTTAGGAACTGATTTTGTACATGATAATGTTTGCCCTTTTAAACCAGAAAGAGGTTATTATCACTATTCTTATTATTTGTACAAACGATTGGATTATACTTTCTCTAACCCTGCTTTCTTTCCTGAATTCTATAGCAATGAATTGGATTTAATGAAAGCAGAAGCATATGTTTACCTTAACCAGCTTTCTGATGCTATTAGCATTCTAAACTCTAGTTCTCGCTCAGTGAGAGGTAATTTGGCAGCTTTACCATCTTCGGCAACAAAACAAGAAGTTCTAGATGCCATTTTCTATGAGCGTGATATTGAATTCTTTGTTGCAGGTTTTAGCATTGGATTTTTTGATATGAGAAGAAGAGATATGCTTCAAAAAGGAAGTATGTTGCATTTTCCTATTCCTGCTAAAGAATTAAATGTATTAGGATTACCTATTTATACCTTTGGTGGAGAAGATAATGCTGATGGTATTAATACTTCAAATGGAGGTTGGTTCTAAATAATTAAATATGAATCATAGCTCATTAGTAGAAAAATACGCATGAGCTATGATTCTCTATTTTATATATCCTTAAAAAAATAAATATGAGACTTAAATATTTTTCTACCATTTTTTTATTTGTATTCGCATTTCAAATATATGCAAATGCTTGTACTGTCGCTGTGATATCAGGAAAATACACCAAAGATGGTCGTCCTTTACTATGGAAAAATCGGGATACCTGGGCTATTCATAACCAGATTATGTATTTCAATGATGGCAAATATGAGTATATGGGCTTAGTAAATTCTGGAGATAAAAGTGGAAAGAGTGTATGGATAGGACAAAATAGCGAAGGTTTTGCTATTATGAACTCCGCATCATATAATCTGAATTTTGGCGATACAAATAAGCTTACTGGCCTTGAAGGCAAAATGATTAAAAATGCATTAGCTAATTGTGCCACCATTGCTGATTTTGAAAAAATGATGGACAAGATGAAAAGGCCAACAGGTCTTGAGGCAAATTTTGGAGTAATTGATGCCCACGGTGGAGCAGCAATGTATGAGTTCAATAATAAGGGATATGTAAAATTTGATGCCAATGACGCTAAAGTTGCACCATTTGGATATATTATTCGGGCAAACTACTCCTTTACAGGAAGGTACGGAACAGAAAGCAGTGGGTATATTCGCCTCAATACTGCCAATGAACTTTTCTATGATGCGGTAGCAAGCAATACATTTGATGCGCAATTTATTCTGCAAGATGTTACTAAAAGTCTCAAGCATTCGTTACTAAAAGTAGATTTATTTAAAGACTACGCTGAAATTCCTGAGAACACTACTACTTATACTTTCTTTCACGATTTTATTCCACGTAAGAGTAGTGCTTCTGCCTGCGTAATACAAGGAGTTAAAAAAGGAG